>JAKLJF010000010.1:0-4043 GCA_023151335.1 Thermoanaerobaculia bacterium
CTGTTAAAAAATGTTGCACCAGAAAAATGCGGGATATGCCAACCAGGATGGCCGTCCACGCAAAGGCCAGGCCCAGCCAGGGAACAGCGCGACCGGACATGCCGGCCAGCAGGGCATACATACAAAAAGCGGCCATGGTGTGGCCGGAAGGAAAACTGGTTTGACCGCCGTTCAGGTCGACGCCCGGTACGGTGATCACCGCTTCGCGCAAACCTTCTTTTTCGAAATAGGTGATGGGCCGGTCGACGCCTATCTTATCTTTTGAAAAATAAGAAACAGGCACTATGAAAAGCCCGGCCAATGCAATCAGCAGGGCATAGCGGTACCGGAATACCATACCGACGAGCGCCATCGCGACAAAAGCCGGCACTTCGCCCATAAAGGTGAAAAAACGGAAAACGGAATTCAGCGGCTCCGCGCGCCAGGTATTGAAATACAGGATTTCATCGCCGTACGGCACAACAAGCCGTAACGCGAAACCAATATTTAAAAACAGCAGGGCTGGGATAACAAACCACGGATTCGACCAAAAACCTCTGTTCATGTCACGGCTGTTTTATCTTTTTGAAACCGGCGCCGCAACCACAGGAGCATCCGGTCGATACGGTCGGTGTTGATCATTTGAGAATCGTTCATGGCCTTTCGGGTCAGGTAGGCGCTGATGGGGAGCAATGCCGCGCAGGGCGCCATGGCCGCCCAAAAAGGCGTCAGAATATACGCTTCGGCCAATTTCCGGCACATGATCGTGAGCATAATAAACGTCACGAAGAATATGATCGACACCAGTATGGGATACCCGAAGCCGCCTTTCCGGATGATAGCGCCCATCGGGGCGCCGATAAACAGGAACACGAAACACACCAGGGCAAAACTGTATTTGGTGAACAGCTCATAACCCGTTTTGACTTCCTCCTTGCGGCGGCTGTCGATATGGTCTTTGCGGCGGTCGAGGGCGGTTTTTCCTGATTTCGCCTGATTCAGGGCATCCCGCCTGAGTTTGTCGCGGTCTTCCGGCACAAAGGTTTCCAGCAGGGAAGTATATCCCGCGATGTCTTTGGATAGTTGTTGCTTGGGCAAAACCGGCGCCGGCGTTTTTACGGGCGTTTGGGGCAACAGGTTGAGTTTGGGTCTTTTTTTCAGCTGCTGAGCGGCTTTCGGGCGTTCCAGCGAGTCCTTGTTCACTATTTCTTTCGACTGTAACAGCGGATTGGTCAGATTGGGATTAACGGGTTTGCGTTTCAGGTCGGCTGTAAGATCGTCGGCGATAGATTGTTTGGTGTCGTAAATTTCTAATTGCAGGGAGTCCATATTTTTACGCAACTGGCTCATACTGAGCATGGAGCGCTGGTTTTTAAAACGGTCCTCATCCGTGCGGTTCAATTCGAATTCGCTCAGGTCCCACACCTTGGTCCAGCTCTTAAATTGGGTGCGGACAAAAGGATAACGCTGGCCGCCGGTTTTCCCCTGCGGACTGGGTTCCTGGTACTGGGCGCCGTTGTACAGGTTCATCACGAAGAAGCGTTTATCGTCGGTAGTAAACATCTGTCCGCTGTCGGCCAGTATTTTGTTGAATTTCAGGCGTCCGGCATTGGTCTGGTCTTCGATCATGACGTTTTTGATCGTTTCGCCGTCGCGTTCCTTGTCGCCGATCCGGATAATGAATTGCCGGAAGTCTTCGTTGAACACGCCTTTTTCGAGCGTCAGCGCCGGTTTTTGTTTCCGGATATCGTAGAGGCGGGATTTGAACTTCAGATTGGCGATAGGGATGAGAAAATCGGAGCAGATATAAGAGAAAAAACCGATGCCGGCCGCTACGACAATAATGGAACGCATCACCCGCATCAGGGAAACGCCCGCCGATTTCATGCTCGACAGTTCGTAGCGTTCCGCCAGGTTGCCCATCACCATTACCGAGGCGATGAGCACCGCGATGGGCAGCGCCATGGGAAACGTGGAAATGGACAAATAGCCGATGAGTTCGAGCAGGATGAAGAGGTTGACGCCTTTACCTGCGATCTCGTCGATATACAACCACAAAAATTGCATCACCAGCACGAACAGGGCGATACCGAACGACACCACGAACGGCCCGACAAAACTGACCAGTAATAATTTATCGATTTTTTTCATGCGCTACACGAATACCGAAGTAAACGCTTTCAGGGCCGAAATCGTTGCGCGCGGGTCTTTTGCGCCGAATACGCTGCTACCGGCCACCAGCACGTCGGCGCCGGCCTGGAGCAGCGATTCTGCATTTTGCAAACCCACGCCGCCGTCGATCTCGATAAGCGTTTTCGCGTTGGCCGTGTCGATTATTTCCCGCAGTTTCCGGATTTTGGGCAGGGTCTGATAGATAAATTTTTGTCCGCCGAAACCGGGATTGACCGACATCAGGCATACCAGATCGATATCTTCGATCAAATCTTCGAGTAAGGAAACGGGCGTGTGCGGGTTGAGCGCCACACCGGCCAGGGCGCCGGTCTCTTTGATCTGATGAACGGTGCGGTGCAGGTGCGGGCAGGCTTCGAGGTGCACGGTGATCACCTGGGCGCCGGCTTTCCGGAACGATTCGATGTATTTTTCCGGCTCCACGATCATCAGGTGCACGTCGAGGGGTTTTTGCGCCATTTTATTGATGGCCTCGATGATGAACATGCCGAAGGTGATATTCGGCACAAAACGGCCGTCCATCACATCGAGGTGGAACCAGTCCGCTTCGCTTTGATTCACCATTTCAATTTCCTCCCGCAGCCGGGTGAAGTCGGCGGCTAATACGGAAGGCGCAACGAGATGTTTTTTCACAGTACGTATTATTTTTAAAATGGTTAGCGGGCCATCGCGGGTCTCATCGATCACTTGCCTGCTGCCCACTGCCTGCTGTTTTACCGCACGATCACCACCTGATCCTGGCGTAAAACGGGCAGGCGCCGCATTTTGAGGAACAATTGCGCGGTGGCCAGTACGTCCTTTTCACAATATGCCGCGATACGGTCCAGGTCGCGGTCTTCCCAGTAAACGCCGGCGACTTCGCTGCCGTCCATATCGTCTTTAGGCGAGGGGAAGCCGAAAATAGCCGCCAGCAGCCGCAGGGAAGTGTAGTTTTTTATGTCGCCGAACTTCCACATTTCCATGGTATCCAGCAGGTGTTTGGTTTCCCAGGGTTTTCGGCCGGCAATATCCAGCATGCGCGGAAAGGGCAGCTGATTGACCAGCAAACGGCGGCAGATATAGGGAATATCGAACTCTTTGATATTATGGCCGCACACGGCGTATTTGTCGGGGTTATTGAAATGTTTGTTTAGCAGTTCACTGAAGTCTTCAAGCAGATTGGCTTCCACATGATTGGCAAACGATTTCAAACGCAGCAGGGGTTCGTTGCTGCCGGGTTGCCGCGTGAGGAAACCGGCGGAAATACAGATGATTTTGCCAAACTCGGCGTAGATACCGGCGCGCAGGCGGAAGGTTTCGGCCATCTCGTCGAACTGGACTTCTTCCTCCGTCCGGCGCAGGATGCTCCGGGCTTTCAGGGCCCAAAGCTCCTGCATCTCGTCGTCCAGTTCTTCAAAATCGGCCACGCAGGGCACCGTTTCGATGTCGAGGAATAATATATTGTACAGGTCAAATGCTTCGAGTGCGGACATATTTTGCGGGAATAAAATGCTGGCGCAAAAGTACGATTTATCTTCCGCTTTCCGACCTTTGCAACGGGGTATTTGCAGCCCGGGCCCTTTCGGGGTTTACCCTGAAATAAATGCCGGGATTTCCAACCAATTTGGGTTTATATGGTTTAATTTTCACAATTGGGGGGCAATAAAGCCGCGCCGGCGGCGGTTTAATACGTAACTTTTTCACGGGATGCCGTCCAATAGCACCGAACAGACATCTGGTAATAAAATGAAAAAGTTTGCCTATGATCTGAATATTTCGACATCACTTTTTTAAACGTTGAACCTAACATTTTTCTTATTATGAACACACCCAGCAATTTCAATCAGCCCACCCCGGAATACGGCAGCAACCCCGACAACTCCAAGCGCCTGCTC
>JAKLJF010000010.1:4053-20545 GCA_023151335.1 Thermoanaerobaculia bacterium
ATTTTCCTCATGGTGAGCAAATACAAAACCGGTCAGGAACTCGACACCGCCCGGATAGAAATGAACGAACAAAAACAGGCGTTTGCCGAACTGGACACCAAGTACAACGACGCGGTGGCGCAATTGGAACAGCAAAAAGGCCTCAATGCCCAACTGGACGAAAAGATCAACCAGCAACTGCAACAGCTGGAACAAAACAAATCGCAGATCGAAACCTTGATCCGGGAAAAACGCGATTACAAATCGGCCCTCGCCCGTATGGAAAGCCAAAAACAACAATACCTGGCTGAAATCGACAAGCTGAAAGCCGAAGTCGGTATCCTGACGGAGAAAAACACGCAACTCACTTCCGAGAACCAGAACCTGAGCACCTCCCTGAACGAAACGCAAACGCGCCTGTCGGAAGAAAGCACAGCCAAAGCCGCCCTTATCTCCGAAAAGACGCAACTGGAAACGGAACGCCAGGTACTGAGCAAAAAAGTGGACATTGCCTCGGCCATCCGCGTAAAAAATATCACGGTGAAAGCCGTTGACGTGCGCAGCAGCGGTAAGGAAAAATCCAAATCCCGCGCCAGTAAAGTCGACAAACTGAATATCTGCTTCGTTACTGAGCCGAACGAAGTGGTTCCCGCCGGCGAAGAGACGTTCTATCTCACGGTAATTGATCCCACGGGCGCTACCCTTGCCATCGAAAGCCTGGGTTCCGGTATCGCGCAGGACAAGCGCAATGAACAGGAATTCCGCTTTACCACGACCGCAACCTGCAACTACCAAAACGGTGAAAGCAATGTATGCGGCGCATGGCAACCGGGTCAGAACTTCGTAAAAGGAAAATACGAAGTTAAAATCTTCAACAAAGGTTACCTCGTCGGTACCGGCTCCTTTAATCTGAAGTAATAATCCGACTCACGAAGTTAAGAATCACCTTGCATAGGCAACAGGTAGCAGGAGTCATCCCGGTTTTCCGGTGGTGGCTCCTGTTTTTTTTCGCCGTCATTGCGTCATTGGTCGTCATTGCGTCATTGGTCGTCATTGCGTCATTGCGTCATTGGGCGTGCGGTAGTGTGATGGCAGACACAATGTTGGCGGTTCGTTGTATTCCTCGGTTTTTCATTACAAAATGAGTTTATCGCGTTCTATTCAATACGTATCCATATGACGCCCAATGACGACCAATGACGATCAATACCCCAGACTTATATCCCGTTTTCCTTCCAACACGCCTTCCGCGTTGGCGCGCAGCGTCACTACCGGGCTTTTTCCCGGATTTTTCCGCGCCGATTCCCGTTCGGCCGGTTTTAAAAAAGGATCATCTGCAAAAAGGAAGTCTTCGATAAAGTAAGGTTCTTTCCGGTCGCCGGGTTCCCAAACGACGGCGTGAATATGGGCGTTAATTTTAGTATCGGGATAAGAAGCCGGGCGGATGGAGCGGATCTCATACCGCCCTTCCGTGTCGGTGCGCAGCCAGCCGTGCAGGTGGCCGTGCCAGCGGCGAATGCCGGTTTCGTTGCCTTTTCTGGCATATATCCCTTTTTCATTGGTGTGATACAAATACATCAGCACATTGGGATAGGGCGTTTTGCCATCGCTTTTAAAAATCTGACCGGAGATGACCATCCGTTTGCCCGGTTCGTCGTCGGGGGCGATCACAATCCTTGAAGCGGGGGAGCCGGGCATGCTGATAAAACAACAACGGGGGTTGGCGTCGTTGTCGTCGCAGGTGTCGGGAGCAGCCGCGGTTACCTGACGCACCATAACGGCGTTGGTTTCCAATTCGCCGGCACGTTTTTTCCACCATTCGAACAGGAGCAGTTTTTGCGTTTCATCCAACCGGGCTTCGGGGTGCATACGCAAATAACTACCCAGGGGCATGCTGCCTTTTTCGACCAGTTTGGCGCAGTGGCGCAGTATATCGGCCTGGTCTTCGGCGCGCCAGCGCCCGAACTCGGAAAAATTCAGTTCCCGGCGCCCTTCCAGAACATGATTGTGGATCCACCAACCTACCGGTTGTATCCGGGCATACCAGGGATATCTGGTGTTGTTGGAGTGACAATCGTAGCAGGCGTGTTTCATGATCTTCATGATCTCGTCCGGCGGATTTTCTGTGACATGAAATTCTTCCGAAGCCTGGGAACGGGGCAATTCCCGGTTGATGGGAAAGGCCTGAATGCCGGCTAAAACTGCCGCGAGTGCCAGTAAAATCCATTTTGTTTTCATTGCTTAAATATAAAAAGTTGATGAGAGAAAGGTCTGTCCATGCAGCGTGTGGTCAAAACTGCGCGTTTTCCCGGCTGTCCCGCCGGCATCTTCGCTGCAAGCCGGCCGTTTGCCTTTACACGGCGTAATATCGTCGCCAAACGGCGTCCGGCGACGCTGCCGGGTTGTTTATCGCCCAAAGCCGTATTTTACCGCTTATTGCCTTTATTGCCATCACAAGACACTACCTTTGAAGGCATTATGAAACGGGTAGCCTTACATCTGACGCTCTGGGCGCTTTATGCCGCCGTGGAATTCCTGGCCAATCTGCCGCATTACCGCGACGGAATGGCGTTGCTCCGGGAGACCCTGTTTTTTCTGCCTGTCATTGCCCTGCCGTTTTATTTCATCGCCTACTTTCTGGTGCCCCGTTTGCTCTGGCGCGGGCAGAAAACGGCGTTCTGGTTGTCTTGCGTGGCGGTTTTTACCGGCGTGATGATCATCCGGCTGAAATGGACGGATTGGTACTGGTCTTGGGAATCCGGCCATCTGATCAACCTCCCGCTGTCGAAAGTGTCGAAAAACCTGTTCCGCGATTACGCGGTGATCGGCTTCGCGGTGGCGCTGAAGATCATCCGGGACTGGGACCGCAAAGACCGCCTGACCATTCAGCTCCAGGGGGAAAAAAGGGATGCCGAACTTCAGTTTCTGCGCGCCCAGATACACCCCCACTTTTTGTTTAACACCCTGAACAACCTGTACGGCCTGGCCCTGAAAAATTCACCGCAAACGCCCGATAGCATTCTCCGGCTCAGCGGCCTGCTCGATTTTATTTTATATGAATGTAATGCCGAAAAAATACCGGTTCAAAAAGAAATTACCCTGATCGGACAATACATCGAACTGGAACGCCTGCGGTTTGGCGAGCGGCTGAACCTGGTTTTTAACTGCGACACGCCGCCGGAAAACGCCCTGGTAACGCCCTTGTTGCTGTTGCCCTTCGTTGAAAATGCATTCAAACACGGCGCCGGCAATACGAACGGGGAGGTTTTTGTAAAAATCGATCTGAGGATCGACGGTAAAACGCTGTGGTTTCAGGTGGAAAACAGCAAGAGCCCAAACGGCAGGCCCGAAACCAACGGATCTAAAGGAATCGGACTCCGAAATGTGGAAAAACGGCTGCAATTGCTCTACCCCGGCCGATACCAGCTACATAAAACCGAAAGCGCCGACGTATTTTTGATCTCGCTCGAACTGCGCCTATGAACACTTTCGAATGTTATATCGTGGACGATGAGCCTATTGCCATCGACATCCTCGCTTCCTATTTGCAACGGATGGATGGTTTTTCCGTGAAAGGCGCCTTTACCAACCCGGTAAAAGCGTTTGAAGCCCTGCAACAGGCCCCTGCCGACCTGCTTTTCCTGGACATTCAAATGCCCGAACTCACCGGGCTGGAGTTGCTGCGCTCGCTCCGGCGGCGGCCCGAGGTGATCTTTACCACGGCATACCGGGAATTTGCCCTCGACGGGTTTGAACTGGACGCCGTGGACTACCTGCTCAAACCCGTTTCCTTCGACCGTTTTCTGAAATCAATCGATAAGTTCCTGGCCCGTGCCGGAAAAAAAACGCCGGAGCCCCTGGCCGCCGCCGCGCTGCCCGATGAACCGCCACACCTGTTTGTACGCGCCGGGCGAAAAAACGTAAAAGTTTATCTGCATGAGATCCTTTACGTGGAAAGCCTGAAAGACTACGTGCGCATCGTTACAGCTGGCACTAAGGTGATGACCAAGGAAACCATCACCCATTTCGAGGAAATCCTGCCGGCGGAGAGGTTTATGCGGGTTCACCGTTCTTTCCTGGTAGCGAAAGACAAAATTTCCGCTTTTTCAGCCGACGGACTGGAAATCGGGAAAACGACTGTTCCGGTGGGGCGTTTATACAAATTGAACGTAGAGAAGGCCGTCCTGGGGTCCGGCTGAAGCGGGATTTCATCTTGCCGTATTCGACGACTCCCCATAACCCCATGCAGTTTTAAAAAAAACTCAAGTTCAATAAAGAAAGTATGAACCGTATCCAATCTGCCTTCAGTTCCTTCCTGCCGGCTTTTCTGAGCATTTTTGTTGCCGGGAGCGCCGTGGCACAAAAACTGCCACCCGGCCCACAGGTATTGTCTTTTTTTTCCAATACCGACGACACGGAGCAACCATACTCCCTGTATTTGCCCAAAAAATATTCAGCGCGGAAAAAATACCCGCTGGTGATCATGCTCCACGGCGCCGGCTCCAACCACCGGCTGGCAATGAGGCGGGTATTCGGGAAAAGTAATGCCAATGGAGAAACCGATGTCGAAGCCTCGTTGTATTTCCCGGAATGGAAAGACGTGAATTATATCGTTGCCGCACCCTATGCCCGGGGTACCGCGGGATACCAGGGTTTTGTGGAAAAAGACGTGTACGACATGCTGGCGGATATAAAAAAGCGGTTCAGTATCGATGAGAACCGGATCTACCTGACGGGCTTGTCGATGGGCGGCGGCGGTACCTTATGGCTTGGCCTGACCCGGCCGGACATTTGGGCCGCCATCGCGCCGGTTTGTCCGGCCACTCCGGAAAAAGACAGCCGGCTGGCTGATAATTTACTGAACGTACCCGCCCATTTTTTTCACGGGGATGCAGACATGGCCGTGCCGGTCAAGATAAGCCGGGAATGGGTAAAACATCTGAAAGAGAAGGGGTTTACCGTGGAATACAAGGAATATGCCGGGGTAGGACACAACAGCTGGGAGGAGGCCTATAAAAATGGCTTTATATTCAGCTGGTTCGACCAGTTTCGGCGGGATCCCTACCCGGAGCGGGCGCGTTTTGTGAGTTACCAATATCAATACAACCGGGCATACTGGGTGCAACTCGACCGTTTTACGCCGGAAAAAGGAGCGGCCATCGATGCGCGGTTTACCGGTAAAAATCAAATTGTGGTACATACTCTCCGGCTCGACGCTTTTACGCTTCTGCTCAAAGATCACCCGCAATTCAACCCCTCAAAACCGCTGCGTATGCTGGTAGACGGACAAAAATTTCATTTTGCGGTAAAAGACAAGGCTTCCTTCCATAAAAAGGACAGTACAACCTGGGATGCCGGCCCGTACATACCCGCACCAAATTCAAAACAAGCGGGCGCCGAAGGTCCGATCGGGGCCGCCTTTGCCGACCGGCATGTTTACGTCTATGGCACCCTCGACAACCCCGCGCCGGAAGAACTGAAAGCCCGGATGGATACCGCTCTGCGGGCAGCAGACTGGTCGGTAGACCGCGGTTGGTTTCTTGGCCGGATCAAATTCTACCCCCGCGTGATTGCCGACAAGGATGTGCGGCCCAGCGATCTGGAAAGTTCGAATCTGATATTGTTTGGGACAAAAGAAACCAACAGCATCATTGCGAAATACAGCGACCGCCTGCCGCTCGAACTGGATCAGAAAGCTTCCGGATACGGGTTGTTTTACGTTTTTCCAGTAGACAAACACTACGTAGCTGTCAGCTCCGGATTGCCCTGGTGGACCGGCGCCGGACAGGACGGCTTCCGGTTCCTTCCACCGGCCCAGGGTCTTTTATTCAACTTCAAGGATTTTTTATTCTTCAAAGGTTCGGCTAAAAACGTGCTGTCGGAGGGGTATTTTGACGAAAACTGGCGATTGCCCGATGCGGCTGTTCAGGCATTTAAAGCGTCGGGGGTGGTAAGATGGAAGTAGCGTTCATGAATAAATCTCCTTCCGGCAAGCCTTCAGGGTATTCATCAGCAGGGCCGTAACCGTCATCAGCCCAACGCCGCCCGGCACGGGGGTGATGTGGCTGCATTTAGGCGCCACCTCGTCAAAATCCACGTCGCCGACCAGGCGGGTGCCGCTTTTTTTCGTGGCATCCGGTATACGGTTGATACCGACGTCCACCACCACGGCGCCTTCTTTCACCCAGTCGCCCTTGACAAACTGGGGGATACCGATGGCCGCCACGACGATGTCGGCCCGGCGCACTTCGGCGGGCAGGTCGCGGGTACGGGAGTGTGTCAGGGTAACGGTGCAATCGCCGGGATAACCTTTCCGGGAGAGCAGCAGGCTCATGGGGGTGCCTACGATATTGCTCCGGCCCAGTACCACGCAGTGTTTGCCGGCGGTTTCGATGTTATAGCGCCGCAGCATTTCCATTATTCCGAACGGCGTAGCGGGCAGGAAAGCCGGCATACCCTGGGCCATCCGGCCAAAATTGACGGGATGGAAGCCGTCCACATCCTTGCGGTGGTCGATAGCCAGCGTTATTTTTTCTTCGCTGATATGTTTGGGCAGCGGCAACTGTACGATGAAGCCGTCCACATCGGGGTCATTGTTCAGGCCTTGAACGATTTCGAGCAGTTCGGCCTCGGTAACATCTGCATTGCGCTGGATCAGCGTGCTTTTAAAGCCTACCTGTTCGCAGGATTTTATTTTGCTGTTCACATACACCTGGCTGGCCGGATTTTCACCCACCAGTACAGCTGCCAGGTGCGGGATTTTGCCGCCTTTCTGGCGGATGTTTTCTACTTCGGCAGCGATTTCGGCCTTGATGTTTTCGGAAAGCAATTTACCGTCGAGGAGTTGCATGGGTGGCGGTGTTTACTGGTTGGACTTTTTTAATTTAAATTTTGAGCGCGCAAAGTTGGCTGAAACGTTGGAAGGATGCTGCATACTTTTCAACATTTTGCGCATCCGGAATTGCGCTTTCTACCAATTGCTGCACCGGCAACGGCGGCAGTCCAAGGGCCGTCCGTGCCAGTATTATGGCGCCGCGCGCAGACGCATCCACGCGGTCGCCGACAGGTAGCACCACTGGTTTTTGAAAAACGTCGGCCAGCACTTGTCGCCACAGGGCACTTTTGGCCGCGCCGCCTGAAAAGGCAATGCGCCTGGCATTTTTTGTCCGCGGCAAGGATTCGGCTATGAGTTTTAAATTGAATACGACACCTTCCAGGGCGGCTCTGATAAAATGGTCTCTGCCATGGGCTGCTGTTATTCCATGAAATATGCCGGAAGCCCGCGCATTCCACACCGGCGCGCGCTCGCCGTGCAAATAAGGTATGAATAACAATCCGTCGCATCCGGCCGGGATCTTTTCAGCCAGGTCGAGCAATGTTCCGGCAGGCATTTTAGTTCGCAATACCTGCTGACGCAACCAGTCCAGCGTATTGCTGCCGTTGTTGGAAGCGCCGCCCGCGATAAAACGCCGGTCGTCCAGCCGGTAACAAAAGGTACGCATGGAATCGTCAAAATAGGGCTGGTCGAGGGTCAGACGCAGGGCTGCGCTGGTGCCAATGGTAACGGCCAGCGTATCCGGGTTGCCGGCCTCTGATCCGATATTGGCCAGTGCGCCATCGCTCGCGCCGGGAAGGACCGGCAGGCCCGCCGGCAGGTTCAAAAGGTCGGCGCTAACAGCCGGAAGCGGAAAGACCCTGCAGGGAGATACCGGTTCCGGTAAAAGGTTTTCCCGGATACCCGCGGTTTGCAGGGCCAGCGTATCCCATTGCCCCGAACGGGAGTTCAGCAAACCGCTTGCCGAAGCCACCGAGGCGTCACAGATATATTCTCCCAGTAATTGTTTTAATACATAATCCTTGATCCCCAACAACTTATGTGTCTGTGCATAAATTTCCGGCAGATGGGCCCGCATCCACATCAGCTTCACCAGCGGCGACATTGGGTGGATGGGCGTACCTGTATTCCGGTAAATATTCCGGCCGGCTTCAGTGCCCCGGAGCGCATCGGAAAAGTCAGCCGCCCGCAGATCCGACCACAGCCAGGCGTTGGTGAGAGGTGAGCCTTTTTTATCGACGGCGAGCAAAGCGTGCATAGCGCCGGAAAATACCAGACCGGCGATTTTTCCCGCATCCGGGCAGGCGTCACGCACTTCCCGGATAACCTGAATGACCAGCTTTACCAGCATTGCCGGCTGTTGTTCGGCAGCGCCGGGAAAGGGAGAAAGTGTCCGCACCGGTCGGGCAGCCATAGCCAACGGCCTGCCGTTATCGTCCAAAGCGACAGCCTTTACGTTCGTGGTGCCAATGTCAACGCCGATGAGGATGTTCATTATTAAATCCATATGTCCAACGCCAGTACGCCCATCAGTCCAACTACGCCCACAATCGTTTCCATAAGGGTCCAGGTGCGGAAAGTGTCGCGCAGACTCAGGCCAAACCATTCGCGAAACATCCAGAATCCGGTATCATTAACATGCGAACACATGACGCTGCCTGCGCCGATGGCCAAGGTCATTAATTCAGGGGAAACAGTGCCGCCCTGCAACAGGGGTTGCGCAATGCCGGCGGCCGTCATGCCGGCCACCGTGGCCGAGCCGACCGCAATACGCATCACCGTGGCAATGAGCCAACCCAAAACAAGCGGCGAAACCGGCAGCCCGGTCAACCGCTCTGCTAACTGTTGGCCGATGCCGGAATCCAGCAGCACCTCTTTGAAGGCGCCGCCGGCGCCGAGTATCAGCATAATACCGGCGATAGACCCCAGCGAGCCGGCCGATTGTTCCAGCGCCGGGCCGATCTTCTGTCCGCGCAGTGCGACCAGAAAAAACAATGCGGCCAATACCGACAGCATCATGGCGATGTTGGCATCGCCGATGAATGCCAGAAAAGAACGCAGGGAATTACCTTCCGGAAGGGCCAGAGCGCTAACCGTAGCGCTTGCCATCAGCAACACGGGCAGCAGGGCCGCCACCAAACATATAAAAAAGGAGGGTTGCTGCCGCTTGTCGGTATGCGATTCCGGAAAGATGCCTTTGGGCGGCGATGACGGTATTTTTTTCAAAAATCCGGGAAAAAACAACCCGGCCACCAGGATTGCCGGTATCCCCACCACCATACCGAGCAACAACGTCTGCCCCAGATCGGCCTGCATGACATTGGCGACGGCCGTGGCGCCGGGATGGGGCGGTAAAAAACAATGGGTTACGGACAAAGGCGCCGCCATGGCAATGGCAAGGGGCACCAGCGACTGACCCGTTTGCCGGGCAATGCTGAAGACGAGGGGCGCCAGGATCACAAAACCAGCGTTATAAAACATGGCCAAACCAATAACCGACCCGGTAAATACCAGCGCCCAGACCGCCCTTTGTTCGCCAAAAAATCCTAATAATCGCTGTGAAATCACTTTGATCGCACCCGTTTCAGCCAGCAAACTGCCCAGCAACATACCGAAGCCAATCACCAGGGCCAGACCGCCAAGCGTCCCCCCTACCCCATCCTGAATGGACTTCAGCAATATCACCGGATCCATGCGCGCGCACAGACCGGTAAAAATACAGGTCAGGATCAGGGCCAGAAAGGCATGCAGCCGGAGCCAGGCGATCAGCGCAATCAGAACAATCAGACTACCGACCAGGAGTAACATGAGCCGAAAATTAATAAGACGGTTTAAACAACCCGTTTACCGTAAATACAACAGGCCAAAAACACTGGCATCAGTCCAGGCACGGTTCTGATTGTTGCTCGAAACAGCAATATTACCGACGCAGTTTTCGCGTTCGGGCGAACCGTCATTATCGTTGTAAGCCAGGGCAAAACCTATTTTTTTACCGGATTTAAGCAGTTTGGGTACACCCTCTTCCTGATCCCCCGCCGCGGCTTCGTCGTAAATACGCACGGCAATCTCCCAGGTAGTTTCATGTCCGCGGTTGATCATGCGGGTCAGGCAATGGTCATTAAAAAAACGGTAGGTGCTGTCGGGGCTCATATCCATCACGGTGCCGTCGAGCGCAATGTGATAGGCAAAGGCATTATAATTATAGTGATGATCGCCACCCGAGGCATCCTCATCGATGAAAATCTCCAGGCAGTCATCGTCCCGGTACCGTTCCGAGCCTTCGGGGTGTATCTCCTGCAGAGAATCGTCGGTGATCTCGGCCAGAATGTAGAGGTTGTTTTCATCCCACGCCAGTTTGTACCGGCCTTCAAAGTCTCCGGCAGATGGCCTGGGGCCAAACCAGACCTGATCGATGGGCAGCCAATCGGAGGCAGCCCAGACGTCGTCGGCGCCGCTGCCGTCCAAAACCGGGGTACCGTACACGGCGGAGAACTCCTGCTTACCCTCGGCATTCAAGGTTACTTTTCCGGCATCTTTGGGCTGGTTTTTACAAAATGCAGCCAAAAAAATAGTCAAAAAAAGGAGGTTTATCGCGTTTCGTGGCATAGGCAGGGTGTTGTTGTCAGGCAAATGTTGGACTTTTTTTACAAATACCGGTTGTAAAGTTTCCGTGGAAATAAATACATTCGTAGAATAATTTTAAACCCGGGCCCGGAATCCGGCTAAGTGTAACAAGTACAATTTTTGGTTAGGCAGATTTGGTCTGAATTATGATACCTTTGCGGCGATTTTAAAGGGGGTATCTTTTAAATATATTTCCCGGGTTTGTTAAACTGTTCAGGTTTAGAATCGTTTCAGCAGTAAAAAATTCAACAAGATTATGGATCCTTCCGGTTATATGCCTATTATTCTCCAGTCACTGGTAGCATTGGGTTTTGTTGCGCTGGTGCTGATCGTGGTGCCTTTGCTGGGTCCCCGGCGCAAAGGCAGTAAAAAGAATGAAAACTTTGAGTGTGGTATCGAATCGGAGGGCAATGCCCGCATCCCGGTATCCATCAAGTATTTTATGACAGCCATTCTCTTTGTGCTGTTCGACGTGGAGGTCATTTTTTTCTACCCCTACGCGGTCAATTTCCGGGAAATGGGTCCGCAGGGCTTTATGGCCGTGCTGATCTTCATCGCCATTTTCCTGCTGGGTTTTTATTACGTTTTGCGCAAAGGCGCGCTGGATTGGGAGAAGTAAATGAGGCGGAAAAAAACCGTGAATTATTTTAAACTCAAAAGTATAAGGAATATATGACGAGGGTTGTTGAAATGCCGGAAGGATATGGCGGGGAAGGATTTTTTGCCACTTCCCTTTCCAAAGCGGTGGGCATTGCGCGGGCCAATTCGATCTGGCCGCTGCCGTTTGCCACCTCCTGCTGCGGCATCGAGTTCATGGCCACCATGGGTACCGATTACGACCTGGCACGCTTCGGCATGGAGCGCCTGTCTTTTTCACCGCGCCAGTCTGACCTGCTGATGGTCATGGGTACCATTGCAAAAAAAATGGGTCCCGTTCTGAAAAAGGTTTACACCCAAATGGCCGAACCCAAATGGGTGATTGCCGTGGGCGCCTGTGCCAGTTCCGGCGGCATATTCGATACTTATTCGGTGTTACAGGGCATCGACAAGGTCATCCCGGTAGACGTGTACGTACCCGGCTGCCCGCCACGCCCCGAACAGATCATCGACGGCATTATGAAAATTCAGGAACTGGTAAAAAACGAGCCCCTGCGCCGGCGTTACTCTCCTGAATATCAACATCTTTTGGAAAAATATCAAATTTCGTGACCAGCGAACTTATACACGCCCGCATCGAGCAGCAACGGCCAGGCATACTGAGCGGCAGCGAGGTGGCCTACGACGGCATGCTTACCGTGGAAACCACGCGGGAACACATCTATGATTTCCTGAAATTTCTGCGCGACGACGAGGAGTTGCAGTTCAATTTCCTGACCACGCTCTGCGCCGTGCACTACCCCGAGGACCCCGGCCGCGAACTGGCCATGGTATACCATCTGCACAACTGGCGGCAAAATTTGCGTATCCGGGTGAAGGTGTTCCTGCCCGTCGAAGACCCGCACATTCCCACCGTTACCACGCTTTGGCTGACGGCCAACTGGATGGAACGGGAAACCTATGACTTTTACGGCGTTATTTTCGACGGGCACCCAAAGCTTACCCGTATTCTGAACGTGGATGATATGGATGTTTTTCCGCTTCGGAAAGAATACAAACTGGAAGACGGCACCCGGACTGACAAAGATGACCGGTTCTTTGGGCGGGATGGACACGAAGGCCGCGAATTCGATTAAATTTTTGATGATCACCCGATTTTCAATGGCAGCCGCCCAATCGTAAATCGTCATTCGTAAATCGTAAATCGACATCATGCAAGTTCAATCATACTTTTCACAGCTCGACAGCATTGACGGCGAATTGGCTACCCTCAACCTGGGCCCAACGCACCCCGCCACGCACGGCATTTTCCAGAACGTGCTGAAAATGAACGGGGAACGCATCGTCAGCGCCGAACCGACCATCGGATATATCCATCGCGCCTTTGAAAAACTGGCCAGGATCGAAGTGCCCAAACGCGCCCAGTATATGCGGGTGATCGTGATGGAACTGGCCCGCATTGCCGACCACCTGATCTGCAATTCCGTGATCGGCGTGGATACCGGCGCGCTCACAGGCTTTACGTATATGTTCCAGGAGCGCGAGCGCATTTATGAAATGTATGAAGAACTCTGCGGCACCCGCCTGACCACCAACGTCGGACGGATCGGGGGCCTGGAACGCGACTTCTCTCCCACTTTCCATAAAAAACTGAAAACCTTCCTGAAAACCTTCCCGCCCAAATTCGAAGAATTCAATAACCTGCTCGAACGCAACCGGATTTTTATGGACCGCACCATCGGCGCTGGCCCCATCGGCGCCGAACGCGCCATGTCGTATGGCTTCACCGGCCCCAACCTGCGCGCTGCCGGCATCGACTACGACGTGCGGGTCATGCAGCCTTACTCTTCCTACGAAGATTTCGATTTCATCATACCCGTGGGTACTCAGGGCGACACCTACGACCGCTTTATGGTTCGCCAGGAAGAGATCCGCCAAAGCCTGCGCATCATCAACCAGGCTTACGACAATTTGCCCCCCGGCGATTACCACGCCGACGTGCCTGATTACTACCTGCCACCCAAAGACGACGTGTATACCAAAATGGAGGCCCTCATCTACCACTTTAAGATCGTGATGGGTGAAGTGCCTGTTCCGAAAGGCGAGGTGTACCATGCCGTGGAAGGCGGCAACGGCGAACTGGGCTTCTACCTCATCAGCGACGGTGGGCGGCAACCCTACCGGCTGCATTTCCGGCGGCCCTGCTTTATTTATTACCAGGCTTATCCGGAAATGGTGAAAGGCTCCATGTTGTCGGACGCGATCCTGACCATGAGCTCGATGAACGTGATCGCGGGAGAATTGGATGCATAGTTGAACTAAACAAGAAACGTCATGCTTCAGGTCAAAGAAAAAATACCGGAATATAAAACCGCCACCTCTAAATCCTGGGTTGAAATGGGACGAGTTTATGCTGAAATAGAATTGATTCCTACAAGAGACCTTATCCTGGCTGCCGAAGGCCATCTGGAGGAGTCTCAAGTGCGAAAATCCATTGTTCGCTTTGTGGTGGACAGCGGCGCCGATTACCTCTGTATTAATGAACACATCAAAAACCAATTGCAATTAACCGTGCTGGAAGAGCGGGTATTTGAACTCGCCGACGGCACGGAAGTCCGGTTTGAAATTGCCGGCCCGGTTGATATTCGCTTTGGCAACCGCCAGGCTACCTGCCGGGCCGTCGTGCTTCCGGGCGATACCGACCCCCTGCTCGGCGCTATACCCATGGAAGACCTGGACGTGGTCATTCACCCACGTTCACAAACACTGACCGTGAACCCGGAAAACCCTTTCACTGCTAAACATTACCTGAAATAGAGATGACCGCCGTATCGCACAACGGAACGCCTTTTACATACTCCTCCGAAGCACTGGCCGAAGTGCAGGGGCTGATGAAAAAATATCCCGAAGGGCGGCACAAAAGCGCCCTCATCCGGGCGCTGCATATTGCCCAGCAAGAGAACGACGGCTGGCTTAGTATCGCCGCGATGGACCACGTGGCCGAGGTTTTGAGCATTACGCCGATCGAAGTATACGAAGTGGCCACGTTTTACTCCATGTACAACCTGCAACCCATGGGCAAATACGTCCTGGAATTCTGCCATACCGGCCCCTGCGCTATTCAGGGCGCCGAGCGGCTGATCGGCTATGTACAGCAAAAACTGGGCATCAAAACCGGCGAAACCACCGCCGATGGCCTGTTTACCCTGAAAGAAGTGGAATGCCTCGGCGCCTGCGGCTATGCCCCGATGATGCAGGTGGGCGAGTTTTTCCACGAACGCTTAAGCGAAGAAAAAATGGACCGTTTTATTGAAGATTGCCGCGCCGGCAAAATCAATAAAGGTACCTGGAAAATGCACTGAACCTTTACTTTAATCTGAATACAAATGTTAAAGAAAAGACTATCACCCCCGCTTTTTTTGATGTTTTGGGTGTTCGTCGCGGTATCGTGCGGCAACAATCCACATCCGGCTAAAAAGCAGGCGCCGGAAGGCGGCGCTTCAAAAACGGAAACGCCGGTATCGCCAACCCTTGCATCGATCGATACCCAACGCCCCGTCAACCCCGCCCCGGCGACCCGGCGACCCAATGTCCCCGAAACCAAACTGCAAGACTATGACAAATTGCCCGGCCCCAAAGGCTTCGTGACCAGAGAAAACGCTATTCTGCGGACAGAACCCCGTGAAAAATCCGCCGAGATTGGGAAACTCAAAAAAAATGAAACTATTTACCTGTTGGAAACTACTATGCGAAATGAGGCGGGCGAGCTGACCCAATACCCGACCTGGTATAAAATAGAACGGGAAAACAAACAAAGGGGCTGGGTGGTAGCCGCATCGATCGATGCAGGCGGAGGCGGTTAACGAAACAATCGTCCAAAACGATATTAAACAAAGAATAAAATGCAATTAAACCAGGAAGATATTACCAAACTCTTCAAAAAACCGGGTGAGAAACGCTACGACTATTTTATTAAAAAGATCGTGGAAAACGAGGAAGTGTACGGATTGGCCGACGAGGAAGGCTGGGCATTGCTCGGCGACGATTCCGACGCCGACATCCTGCCCCTTTTCCCTGCGCCCGAACTGGCCGAAGCCTTCCGCCAGGCCACCGACTTCGACGAATACGAGGTGGAAGCGCTGGACGTCAACGAACTGATGGACTGGCTCGACGACATGGAAAAAGATAAATTGCTGGTAGCCGTATTCCCCAATCCCGAGCTGAACGGCGCCGTGGTGGAGCCCAAACACCTGAAAGCCGATATTCAAAAGGAATTTGACAAAGAGGTTGAATAAAAGAACATGAGCCGAAAACTACTCCTGGAGCACACCCACATACCGGGCATCGACGGTTACGAAGTATACCGCAAACACGGCGGCTACCGTGCCGTGGAAAAGGCATTGAAAACGATGTCGCCCGATGCCGTGGTGGAAGAAGTGAAAAAATCCGGCCTGCGCGGTCGCGGTGGCGCAGGTTTCCCGACGGGCATGAAATGGTCGTTCCTGGCCAAACCCGAAGGCGTGCCCCGTTATCTGCTCTGCAACGCCGATGAATCGGAACCCGGCACGTTCAAAGACCGGTTCCTGATGGAAAAAATCCCCCACCTGCTGATCGAGGGCATGATCGTGTCGTCGTTCGCATTGGGCGCCAACACGTCCTATATCTATATCCGGGGAGAGTATTCCTGGATTGTTTTTATCCTCGAAAAGGCCATCGCGGAGGCATATTCCAACGGCTGGCTGGGTAAAAACATCCTCGGCACCGGCTTCAACCTCGATCTGTACGTCAATCCCGGCGCCGGGGCGTACATCTGCGGCGAGGAAACCGCCCTGATCGAAAGTCTGGAGGGCAAACGCGGCAACCCGCGTATCAAACCGCCCTTCCCGGCTGTAAAAGGATTGTGGCAATGCCCCACCGTGGTGAACAACGTGGAAACCATCGCCGCGGTGGTACCCATTGTAAACGACGGGGGCGACGAATACGCCAAGATCGGCATCGGCAAAAGCACCGGCACCAAACTCATCAGCGCCAGTGGAAATATCAACAAACCCGGCGTTTATGAGATCGACCTCGGGCTGTCGATGGAGGAGTTCATCTATTCCGACGAATGGTGCGGCGGCATCAAAAACGGCAAACGCCTGAAGGCCTGCGTGCCCGGCGGTTCTTCGGTGCCCATTTTGCCGCATTTCCTCGTCACCAGAACCGCCAACGGCGAACAACGCCTGATGACCTATGAAAGCCTGGCCGACGGCGGTTTCGCCACGGGTTCCATGCTGGGCTCGGGCGGTTTTATCGTCTACGACGAAGACCAATGCATCGTACGCAACACCTGGAACTTTACCCGTTTCTACCACCACGAATCCTGCGGCCAGTGCTCGCCCTGCCGCGAAGGCACCGGCTGGATGGAAAAAGTGCTCTGGCGCCTCGAAAACGGTCAGGGCAAGATGAGCGACATCG
>JAKLJF010001100.1 GCA_023151335.1 Thermoanaerobaculia bacterium
GCCGGCTGAGCAACCGGAGCAGCCGGTTCGCGGATGCGCGGGATTTTAATTTGGGGGTAAGTCCGTTTGTCAGACGGACTAAACAAAATTTGGAAAACCTGATTACAAAAGTGACCTTTGCGCCCCGATGAAGAAAGCCACGCTCCTCCTCGAAGACGGCACTGTTTTTACGGGCCGTGCCGCCGGCAAAATCGGCACCACCACCGGCGAGATTTGTTTCAACACCGGCATGACCGGTTACCAGGAAATTTTTACCGACCCCTCCTACACCGGCCAGATCCTGGTGGCCACCAACGTTCACATCGGCAATTACGGCATTAAAAACGAAGAGGTCGAGAGCGAAAGCATTAAGATCGCCGGCTTCGTGTGCCGCAATTTCAACATCCCCTACAGCCGGGCATTGGCCGACAAAACCATCCAGGAGTATTTCGAACAGGAAAATCTGGTGGCGATAGAAAGCGTGGACACCCGCGCGCTGGTGCAACACATCCGCGTGCAGGGCGCCATGAATGGCATTATCTCCTCCGAAATCGACGACCTGGACGAACTGGTGCGCCTGTTGCGCGAAACGCCGAACATGGCCGGCCTGGAACTGTCGAGTCAGGTCACCACCCGGAAACCCTACTACATCGGCAACCCCGACGCCCCGCGCCGCATCGCGGTGATGGATTTCGGCGTGAAAAAGAATATCCTGCGCTGCTTCGCCGAGCGCAACTGCTACCTGAAGGTGTTTCCGGCGCATACCAGTTTCGAAGAGGTCAAGGCCTGGAACCCCGACGGATACTTCCTGTCCAATGGCCCCGGCGACCCGGCCTCGATGGGCTACGCCGTGGAACTGGTGAAAAAAATGCTGGACGATGAAAAGCCCCTGTTCGGCATCTGCCTGGGGCAACAACTCCTGGCCCTTGCCGCCGGCCTGCCCACCTACAAACTGCACCACGGCCACCGCGGCATCAACCATCCGGTAAAAAACCTGCTCACCGGCCGCTGCGAAGTGACCAGCCAGAACCATGGCTTCGGCGTGCTGGAACAAGCCGTGTACGATTCGCCCAGCCTCGTGGAGGCCACGCATATCAACCTGAACGACAACACGGTGGAAGGTATCCGGCTGAAACAAAAGCCGGCGTTTTCGGTGCAATACCACCCAGAGGCCAATCCCGGCCCGCACGACGCGCGGTATTTGTTCGATCAGTTTTTGGGGATGATTTGAGGTTACTAAGGTTAGTCGTGCCGTTTCCCGCCTTAATTCGGTCGATTAATACGAACCAATTGGTTTTCAAGATTTCCATCCATGCTTTCCAACGCATGGTGAATGCGTAAGGCCAGAGCGGAGACGTCTTTGTCCTCTGTGCAAATAATAATACCAGTGTGCGTGGGGAAAAGGCGATGCAGCTTTTTAAAATCCTGATAATTGAAAGTAACCACGATACGGTTTTGTGTCCGGGCAAAAGTCAATACCTGATCGTCGGGAATATTTTGGTTGGCGTTTCCTGCGTCCAGAGTGGTCAGTACGTCATGCCCCAGGTCACGCAATATTTCAACCACGGAAAAGTCAAAAATTTCATTTGCGTACAATCTTGCCATGCCCGCTTAATGTTAATCTTCTTCGTTGTTGTTTTCCCTGATATCTTCGTCAATTTCAGCCTTGTTGGCCTCGTAGTAGCGCCACG
>JAKLJF010001101.1 GCA_023151335.1 Thermoanaerobaculia bacterium
TACCCATGGTGAGCGTAACATAGTAAATGCCGGCCGGTACGTGCGGCAAGGTCAAAAGACTACCGTTTGCTGTAAGGACAGATTGGGCAAGAACCAATTTTCCCTGTGCATTGGTAATACGCAAATCAATCGCCTGCCCCTGTTTGATATTGGGCGCCACCTGAATATGCGTATGGATGCCGCCGGGGTTAGGGTAGAGGTTGAATCGTATGGGCGGGTTTTGAATATCGCCGACACCCACGTTGCCTAATAAGTTATCGTACCAGGCTATTTTGCCGTCTTCTGAGGAAGCCGACAACACATCCAAATCGCCATCGTGGTCTAAATCGGCGGCATAAACGGAATTGGCATACATGACATCTGTAGTGATGATTTGTTTTGCTCCCAGGCTTCCGCCGCCGTCGTTTTCGTACCAGGTTATTTTGTCGCCGTAAGAAGCGGACAGTACGTCCTGGTCGCCGTCGTTGTCCAGGTCGGCAGCGTACACTTCAATAGCTTGGTTTGCGCTTGCAACGGTAGCTTGTCCGAAGTTGCCATTGCCGTCGTTTTTGTACCAGGCTACCTGGTTGTCATTGTAGGAGGCCAAGAGTATGTCTGTGTCGCCGTCGTTGTCCATGTCAGCGGCATAAACGTCGTCTATTCCATTTGTATTCTCGCTGACAATTTGTTGCGGTCCAAAGTTGCCGGCGCCATCGTTCTTATACCAGGCTAACTTGCCGTCAGCCCATGAAGCAGATAGCGCGTCGGGGGCGCCGTCATTGTCGAGGTCGGCGGCAAAGACGGCGTTTGCGCCGATGGCATCGGTCGTGATGACATGATGCGCCCAAACTTGGGTGTCGTTCTCGTACCAGGCTATTTCATTGTAATCGGGGTAGTTGCTGGAAGCCGACAGCACATCCATGTCGCCATCATTGTCCAGGTCGGTGACATAAATGGAAATTGGACGTACGGTATCCGTTGCGATGATCTTTTGCGACCCGAAATTGCCGCTGCCGTCGTTTTCGTACCAGGCTATTTTGTTGTCATTCCAGGAAGCCGAGAGTACATCCATGTCGCCGTCCTTGTCCATATCGGCAGCAGAAACAGTACCTGCGCCATCTGCATCTGCGCTTATAACCTTTTGGCCTCCAAAAACTCCGTTGCCGTCATTTTCGTACCAGGCAACA
Source organism: Thermoanaerobaculia bacterium (assembly GCA_023151335.1). Taxonomy (GTDB): domain Bacteria; phylum Bacteroidota; class Bacteroidia; order Chitinophagales; family Saprospiraceae; genus M3007. The sequence continues at coordinate 1,167 of JAKLJF010001101.1, forward strand.
TTGACGCCGTTGCCATAAGCCGACAGCACGTCATGGTCGCCGTCGTTGTCCAGGTCGGCGGCATAAACGCAAAGTGCATCATTTGATATGGCCGTTATGATGTGTTCCGTTCCGAAACCACCGTTACCGTCATATTCGAACCAGGCTATTTTATTCTCCGCGCCGGACCACAACAGGTCCAAATTGCCGTCGTTGTTCAGATCAGCAGCCGTAACAAAAGGTGGGCTTCCCCCCGCTGCAACAATGTTTTGCGGGGCTCCAAAACTGCCGTTACCCCCATTTTCGAACCAGCCAATTTCAAGATATCCGGCGAACCCATCGTAGGAAGCCCACAGCACATCCAGATCGCCATCGCCGTCCAAATCGGCGGCACGGGCGTTAAAAGGTGCGGGTTTACCTTCGCCGCCAATGGGCTGTTCCGTTCCGAAACTGCCGCCGCCTTCATTTTTAAACCAGACATAATTATATCTATTTGAGGACAGGACGTCCAAATCGCCGT
>JAKLJF010001102.1 GCA_023151335.1 Thermoanaerobaculia bacterium
AACGGACTGGAGACCGGGCAAAAATGACAGGCGAAAGCATTGATACGTAAAAATTTGAAAGTCAAAAATTTTAGTAACTGGTTAGCCTCTTCCGGCCCCCATAGAACCGTTAAGAGAAAAGTTTAATTTTGTGGTTTTCAGATGGAGTTACCGAACGACATAACAACTTGTCACCGGATAATTTTAGACCTGGTGTCGGCGCTTGAGGGGATTAAACCTCAATTAGAGGGGTATATTCATCAACTTGAAGTTTACCGGGGTCAGATTGAAGTTTACCGGGGCCAGATTGAGGCACAACGGGGTCAGATTGATCAGTTGGAGTTACGGGTGAAAGACTTGGAGTCACAGATAAATCAGAATAGCCGTAACTCGAGTCGCCCACCGTCGACCGACTGGAAGAAAAGCAAACCAGCTTTTCCTCGAGGGGCGGGCGGCAAAATTGGCGGCAAGAAGGGGCATGACGGCGGTACGTTAAAGATGGTAAGCCAGGTAGATGACACGGTGTACCACCGCTTGGAAGTGTGTAGTCATTGCGGCAAAGCCCATTTTCAGGAACCCTTGAATGTGCATGCACGACGCCAGGTATTCGATATTCCGTTACCGCGCATCGAGGTAACGGAGCATCAGGTGTTGACCTGGACCTGTTGCGGTTGCCAGCATGAAAATCGGGGTTCGTTTCCCGCGGATGTTACATCGGCTACTCAATACGGGCCACGTTTGCAGACGATGAGTGTGCTTTTCAACAATGCCTATTGTATACCGCGCAATAAAATACAGCAGATATTCAAAGACTTGTACGGTGTGACCCTCAATGAAGGTACGCTGCAAAATCAACAACAGTCGGCCTATGAGGCCTTGGCTGAGGACGAGGCGCATATAAAATCCTGCTTGAGCCAAAGTCCGGTCGTGCATTTTGACGAAACAGGCGTTTATGTGGGTAGCCAACGGCTTTGGAAACATGCGATCAGCAACGAGCGCTATACCTACCTCTTTGTTCATCCCAAGCGCGGGATGGCAGCCCATGAAGAGGACTTGTCCATCCTGCCGGCATTCAAAAACTGGGCTGTTCACGACTGCTGGACGTCCTATTTTCACTTCCTATTGTGCCGCCACGCCGTTTGTGGCGCCCACTTGTTGCGCGAACTAACCGCCCTGATTGAACAGGGCAGCAAATGGGCAAAGGAATTCCATGCATTCCTGCTCGATTTGTATCAACGCTCCGACAAGGGTCGGGCAAGTATCCCCACAGCACAACGAGCCCGAATACGTGCCCAATACAAAGCGCTGCTCCAAAAAGCGGACAAAGAAGAACCTCCACCCATCCCCAAACCGCGCGGAAAACCAAAGAAAACCAAAGGCCGAAATTTACTTGACCGACTGACCAAGTATCAGAAGGCCGTCTTGGCTTTTGCCTTCCACTGCGCGGTACCATTCACCAACAACCAGGCAGAACGCGATATCAGACCAGCTAAAACCAAAATGAAGGTCAGCGGCTGCTTCCGTACTATGCAGGGCGCAAAGATTTATGCGCGCGTACAGTCTTTTGCCTCTACTGTCCGTAAACTCCAATTCAATCCGTTCAATGAACTTTTTACCGTCTTGACCGGTGGTAAACCGGAATATCGGTTAGCCGGTGGCTAACCAGTTACAAATTTTAAAAA
>JAKLJF010001103.1 GCA_023151335.1 Thermoanaerobaculia bacterium
CGCTGTCAAAATGAAATACGGGATGCCGTTCCGTACTTTCTGCCGATCCGGCCCCAAACGTCCAGTGCCAGGAGTGCGGCTCGTAATAGGAAAGGTCTGTAAAGTTAACAAGCAAAGGGTTCGCCGTGTCACGTGCATAGCGCCACCATGCCACGGGAATATTATCGAGCCCGAGGGTATCGCAGGATGATCCATCTGCCGGCCCAAGCCTGTAATTGGCAAAAGCTGGCAGGCTGCGGGCATTAAAACAGGGTAGCCTGACAGCGCGCTGCTCAAAGACGCATTCCATTCCGGGTTCGTCGGGTTTGTGGATGGTATGTAAGGTGCGAGAACCACTGGAAGTAATAATATAAACCTTGTTATCGGGCGCCAGAAATCCCCGGTGAAAATAGGTGGGAAATGGGTCGTTGAACGGTTCGTATGTATCAATCAATGTCACGCTCAAGTCAATGGAATCAGCCCACAGATCGTATTGAAAAAGTTTGTCTTTTCCACTAACATATAACCATCTTGAATTTGGCGAAATCACCGCTCCATTAGCCGCTGAGCTACCTGTGAAATGCAACTGCCTATGATTACTAAACTGACCGGCGCAGCGATCGAAATCATAAATGTCTACAAAATCTCCTATCCATTGGCCAATAGCGTTTTGTATGACATATTTTGAGCCATCAGGCGAAAAACCGGCTTGTCCGATACCAGAGACCCTGTTTATTCCGACAGCAGACACACCCATGTTATGAATTCCAGCCGGGTCAATTAAAATAGTATAAAAGTTGTTGCTTTGCAATTTTGGAACTGCCAGCCACCAATCCCGACCATTTGCGTGCCGGGTCACCGCGAGCTTTCCGTATTCAACCGTATCGACGATGAATGGAATTTTTTTTTGAATAACTCCGCCGAGGCCGTTGTTCAGATGCATGTCTATTATCGAATAAAAACACCCATTTCCCCCGCCGACAGTACCCCAGCCCGGAAAATCATACCTTTTTTCCTCTGTATGAAATAAAATATATTTATCAGACTTTCCCGGAAACGGAATAATCAAGCCCCCCTGGGGCAAGTCATAACCCGTTTCGTTGTAATCATTGATATCGTTGCCATTCTGCATGACCTTGTGCGATGCGTCGTTTATATAGATGCCATTATAATAAAAAAGTAAATTACCATTTACATCGCTGATGGCAGCATCCGTATCGTTAAAGAACATATTAATCTCCTGATTATCGGTGATAGTCATTTCTCCGTTATCGAAAGTCAGTATGTTTATACAAAAATCCAATGGATTTCCGGGTCCGGTATTACTGGCATATCCGAACATCATGGTATTATCATGCCCCTGTCCGTTCATGCTGTTCAGCGCGCAAAAAAATGCAGATGGTAATAAGAAGAGCAGTTTCATCATCAAATTGAAAAAATTGCGGGCAGGCCGCCAAATGGCCTGCCCGCAACATATTATGGAATAATAATGCATTTTGCCACTCCAATGGGGTCTTCGCCGATGTAAACATGGCAAAAATACAATCCGGGAGCAACAGTATTGGGTATCGGGTCGCCATTGCGTGTGGTGAACTGGTTAACCAGGGTGCCATTGACGCCGAACATTTGCACCTGCAACAAGGCTCCCTGCGGCGCATTGTCCACACTGATCATCAACTGAT
>JAKLJF010001104.1:0-1283 GCA_023151335.1 Thermoanaerobaculia bacterium
ACCAAGGGTTAAAGAACCCGTTAAACCCGCTCAACCCGTTAAACCCGTTAAACCTGTTAAACCTCAATAATCACTCATCCCACCACACCGGCTTCAGAATATCTGAAATCGGCGGCGCCGGCGCGTTAGTATTGTACAACCGTTCATTCTGCGGAGTCGGCAGGCGCCGGGGAATGCCGGTTACCAGGCCTTCCGGGTTTGGCGTCAGCGCCGGGATATTGGTCCGGCGCCAGTCGTTATACACCTCGAATTGCGTGAACAAGGCTATGTACTTGTGCGTCATGATTTTTTCCAGCGTAATGGTCGCATCCGTTTCGCTGGCCTGCGCCGTGATGTAGGCAGGCGGAGCGTCTGCCCCGGTGGCCTGTTTGATATGCGCTTTGATCGCCTCGTTGTGCGCAGCGGCAGCACGGGCCTTGTCGTTGGTACGGAACGCCGCTTCTGCTTCGATAAATTTGGCTTCCACGTAGGTCACCAGCGGCGAAGGCGAATCCGGATTCGACAGATAGGCGATATCCGAGGTGGTCGTCGTGATAGACCCCAGCGGGGTACCGGAGATACCGCCAGCGGCGTCGGGCGCGGCGTAGAACGGCAGGCGCGGATCGTTGATAGAGTTGAGCAGATTGACAAACCCTTCGGCCATTTTAATATAGTCGCCGCGGGTGATCTGGAAGGCATACCATTGATTGAGCGAATTTCCATCGCCCGGGAAGATGGCATTGCAGTCGGTTTCCGGGCCGGTCATGCCGGCGGTTTTTGCGGCGTCAAGCGCTGCCAGGGCGCGGGTGGCCGAGCCATTCGGGTCGCGTTTGCTCAGGTGGTTTTCATACCGCGCTTTCAGCACGTTGGCCGTGATGATCCATCTGCTGACGTCGCCATTGAAGATCAGGTCGTCGAGGCCGGGCAACAGGTTGTTGGCGTCGGCATCTTTGGCCAGGTCAACCAGGGCTTCCGAAAGCAGGTTTTGAATATCCTGGTAAATCGATTCCTGCGTATCGAAGGCCGGATTGTAGAATGCTTCTCCCTGGATTCCCTTGCCGGCCTCCGTGTTGGGCACGTCGCCCCACAGATCGGTCGTTATGGCCAGATTCATGGCTTTAAGCACTTTGGCAATGCCGCGATAGTACGGATTCAAATCGCCGGCCTGTTCGATCAGGATGTTACAATCGGTAATGGCCGAGTAGTGCGAATTCCATTCGTTGTTGTTGTCCCCTTCGAGGATGGAATAAATAGCAATATCCTCGTATTGGGCCTGCGTACCGGCGCATTGCTGCGTCATCATC
>JAKLJF010001104.1:1293-1660 GCA_023151335.1 Thermoanaerobaculia bacterium
AAAGGTGGCCACTTCGATAACGGTAGTCAGCAAGGCCGGCGTAGTGGTTTCCGGCGAGTTGGGGGAAACCTCATAGCCATCCACAAACTTGCTGCAGGAGGCGCTGAATATCAGAAGCAGGGTGGTCAATATGCCTGCATGAAGTATTTTTTTCATAATTCAATTGCGTTGATGGTTTAGAAATTCAGGTTAAGGCCTACGATGTACGATTTCGTGCTGGGCATATTGAAGTAGTCGAAACCGCCTACGTTCGAGCCGGCGCCGGTCAGCGAGGTTTCCGGATCAACGCCGGTATAATCGGTGCTGAGCCAAAGGTTGCGGCCGGTGAAGTATACATTGATACCTTTCACGTATTTGCTGGTCAGCG
>JAKLJF010001105.1 GCA_023151335.1 Thermoanaerobaculia bacterium
TATTGGATATTCTGCTAAAAGAGAAAACGTAACAGAATATCCAATATCCAATAAGGAATTTCCAATGTCCAAATGGGGGGAACTGCTCAATACGCCCCAAAATACCGCCGTAAAAACCACTCCGCCGTTAGCAGCCCGGCCAGCAACAGGAATATCCATTTCAGGTTGATGAGCGGGTTGGTGTGGGTGCTCTGATAGATCACCGGCTTCACGGTCTGTTTGGTCCGGATGGAGTCGGCGATAGCGGCGAGATTGGCCGCGGTCACCATTTCGCCGCCGTATTGAGCGCTGAGTTGGCGCAGGACAGCGTGGTTGGCCGTGGTTTCAAACAGCTCGAGTTGAATGGGCTGTACGCTGAACCGGCCCTCGAACGCCATGTTTTGCGCATTGAAATTAGTGGTGGCCCGGAAGCTGTAATTGCCCACCGGCAGGATACCGGCGTTCAGCGCGTAGGCTTTGCCCAGTTTATTGAAAGTGTACAAAAACTCCTTGCCCGCTGTGTTGCGGATCGACATGGCCACGTCGGGCTCGTTGGTGAGTTCGTAGTTGTCGTTATACAGTTCGGCGCCGAAAGTGACGGCTTCGTTTTCTTTAAAGATATTCTGGTCGAGCGTGACACGGAATTTGCGCTTGTCTTCTTTGAGCGTGAGGTATTGCACGGTTTTGCCCAGCAATTCTTCAAAAATTTCGTGGTTGTTGTGCTGCAGGTAGTCGAACAGCCGCCATTTCCAGAGGCCTTCGGCGAGGAAAATACCGGTTTTGACGCCGTTGGATTCGCCGATGGCCAGCAGGGGCTGGTCGGTATCCACTTTGCCGATGCGTTTCCACAGAAGCACCTGGGCCTGGGGGGTGGCGTCGAAATTGCCGAATGCGCTGGTCACCGGGTTGAATTTGGTCAATTCTTCGGCGATACGCGGATTGAGGTTAAAGGCGGCAAACTGCGGCGACACCTTGCCCTGCACGTCGTCGCTCTGCTGGGCATTGCTTTGCATGCTCACCAGGTTTTGCGAACGGCCAAGGGCGGCATAGTTCGTTTGCAGGCCGGCAATGAACAGGCGCGGGATATTCCGGCTGTTCATGGTGTTCAGCAGTCCCGAAATGTCATGGGTAGCCGAAGGCAGGTTGTGCAGCACCACGAAATCGAATTTCGTCACGTCGAGGCCGGGGTCGGTGATGTACGCGACGGCTACCTGGTAGTTTTTATTGGCCTCCAGCGTTTGGCGGATGGCCGAGAGGTCGGGGTGGGGGCTGTTGGCCAGCAACAATATTTTTTGCCGGGCGTCGAGCACGTCGATAAAAATATCGCGGCTGTTGTTGGCGGCTGAGGCTTCGCCGGGCACTTTGGCCAGCGTTACGCGGTAGTGTGCCACGCCGGGCTGGTCGGCTTCGAGCAATACTTCTTTGGTGGTGAAAAAGTCCCGGCCGGTCACGTTTATCGGAAATGACTGCAGGGTGCGCGCGTCGTCGCCGCTCACTTTGCTCACGGTCAGCACGGTTTGCGTGCCGGCGCAGTTGGCTGCCGCCACGTCGATCTGCACCGAAAACTTGTCGCCGAGGTAGGCGATCTTGTTGTGAAACACGCGTTTGACGAGCAGGTCTTTCTTCGGCGTCGTATCGCCGAGCGCCACGGTGTACACCGGCGCGGCGATCT
>JAKLJF010001106.1 GCA_023151335.1 Thermoanaerobaculia bacterium
AAACAATTGAAAATCTTATCTTTATGCGCTTTATAAATTCATTTTCTCTTACCATGAAACGCAATTATACCGCGCGCCGCCAGGTTTTCAGCATGACCCAGGAGGGTGTCAAAAGTCTTTTGCTAGAAAGCCGCGGCAAATTTTTCACCACGGAGGCACGGAGGCACGGAGTTTTATTCTCCATGCCTCCGTGGTGAATTAGAATAATCTGCGGCGGGAAAATTTTAGCGTATCCTTTTGACACACCTCGGTTACTTGTGGAAGCCATCGCGGCCCTGTGCCCGCTTTCAGCAGGAGAGGCCGTGTTGCGGGCGCGGGCATTGCTGAGTCTGTCTTGGGAAAGGCCGCAGTGGCGACACGCGCTACTTCCACGTCATCCATTATCCCGACGAGCCTGGCCTGGCCTGCAACGTGGAGCAGCGGGGGCTGCCGCTGCCCACGCCCAGCGGGGCTTCTATGCCGTCTTTTCCCAACTATCGTCTCGGTCCCATTGAAAGTCCCGGCTTGCCCTGCTCGCCGGTGGTGAGTACAGCGGTCCCGCTCACGCCGTTGCCGGGGTTTTCGGTGTTTCCCAACCCCGCGAGTGTCACGCTGAAAATCGTGCCCAACCGGCAGTATGCCGGTATGGCGCGGCTGCGGCTGTACGACGTGACAGGCCGGCTGGCGCGGGAGCAGGTTTTTGACCCCTCGGCGCCGGTCAGTGAGGTGGACGTTCGGGATTTGGGGGCCGGGGTATATTTTTACGAGCTTTGGTGCGAGGGGCTGGTGCAGCGGGTAGGGCGGGTGGTGAAAGCGGGGATTCCTTAATCAGGCACAAACAACATCCGCCGTACCACACTCCTTGCCGCCGTTTCCAACCGCAAAAACAACACCCCGCCCGTTTCGCCCAGTTCCGCCCTACCCAACGATACCCGGTGTAAACCCGCCGCGTAAACCGCCGTATGCGCGTACCGTTCCTGCCCCGATGCGTCGGTCACCCGGAGCGTGGCTTTTTCCGCCTCCGGCAAATAAAACGCCACCCAGGTGCGCCCGCTGAACGGATTGGGTTCATTTTGAAATAATTCCAAAACGGGTTGTTGAACCGCCACGCCGTCAAATCGCAGGGCCGGGTCGAGCAATTCCAGTTCCGGACTATATGCTTCGGGCCGGGCAATGCGGTGCGACAACCGCAGTTGTTCGCTCAGGCGACCCGCCGTTTTGGCCCGCAGGCGCAGCGTGAAGGCCGGCGCAGCCGGCGTGAGCGGACTATCCCAACTGGCCGTCAGGGTTTCCGTTTCGTTGAAAATGGCAAAGTTATCCGTGTTCATGCCGGGGCCGGGCAGGAGTTCCACCACTTCCAGGCCGGGGAAATGCAGCGTAAACTGGAACCCCGCCACCGGCTCCGAAGCGGCAACGGGCGCGTCGAAAACATCGCCCGGGTTAAATTGCCGCTCCGCCGCGTCGAAGTAAAGCGATCTGTCAGATCGCTTGTCAATCAACGCATCGGTAACATTCGGCGAAACGCTCCCGTTCACATCTCCCACCTTCAGCCCGATAAATTCGTGAAACGGCAAATCGGCTGCCGACAGGTTCACTACCGATTGTATTTCCGGGTAAATTTCCTGAAACGGGTTGGCCGGGTTCGGAAATACGTAGTTTTTATCCACGA
>JAKLJF010001107.1 GCA_023151335.1 Thermoanaerobaculia bacterium
CCGCAAACCACTCCTGCAAAATCCGATGCCGGAAGCGCCAGGCGCCGCCGCCTTTGCCGGTGGTGGGATCGCCGTCGTACTCGAGGATGTGGCGGAGAGAGAGTTCGTGGAGGAAATCGACAAGGCGGAGCGGGAGGAGGCCTTGCTTGCGGAGCTGGTAGCAGAGGAATTTGTGCTGGAGGATGGAAAAATGCAGCGCCTTCATGGAGGCTTGAAAGCGGTGGTTTGGGGAGGAGATTTGAATCAATAACTTACTCTCCTCTATTATTTTAAAAAGAGCATACCAAATGCCGGTTAAAATAAATACAAGTAGCCAACCCAAAATCCCTGCAACCCATCCAAATTGTGTCCAATAAGTATAACCACCTAACAACCCCGCAAATAGAGCAATACCCAAGCTATTCTTAACTTCTTGATACAATCTTTTCCATGATAAATCTATAAGTTCTCGTGTATATATTTTGTGTTCGAACTTAAAAAGTCCGGATAATACTCCTGAAAATAACCCCATGCCTAATATTAAAAACGGAGGTATTAATACGGTAAAAAAAACAAAAGCAAAAAAACCATCAATCCCCCCGACTAAAATGCCAAAAAATATTCCCAAAAATACACTCAACCAAAGTATATAAACCGATCCCCAAATTGCACCCGCAGGTATTAATTGCCATCTCGACCACTTCCACCAATCATACTGCAGGTCCCGCAACTCAAAAACCACCATATTCCGCTCGGTCATCCGCGAAGTCAAAAAGGAAAGCCAGTGTTTCGTTTTTTCCGCCGGGTATTCCTCCTTCACTTTCCGCTCCATTGCGCTCTCCACAAACCGATCCACCAACTCCCGCTGCCGGCCGGCCACATCGGTAGCCGTAAAGCCAAACTCCGACCAGTTTTTCCCCGAAGCGAACAGCAGTTGGGCCGTATTCAGGTAGAACGGATTTTCAACCGCCTGGCGCAGCAGCGGATCGTTTTTCAGGGCATTCAGTAGGCGTTTGGATTCCGGCTGAATATTGGCCGTGGCGGCCAGGCCCATTTCCACTTGCTCCACCGTCAAGGGCGCCACTTCTACCTGGGCATTTACCGGCGCGTCTTTGGTGGCGGCGTATTCGGCGATGCGCGAACTGATCAGGAATTGGCGGCCGGCGTCTGCGCCGTATTCGCCGATGGCGGTGAGGCAGGAATTGCGGTCGGCCTCGGGAAGTTCGTCGAGGCCGTCGAGCAGGAGTACCAGCGGGGTGTTTTTCCGGATTTGTTCAGCCAGGCCCGGGGTGGCGCCCAGTTCGGTCGGCAGGATTTTACTCAGCCATTCATCGAGGGTTTTGAATTCCGAGCGCCAGGTGGCGAGGTTGAGCACGACCGGCATGCTGTTGCCCGGGCGTTCGAGCAGGTGCAGGGCGAGTTGGAGCACCAGGGTGGTTTTTCCGGAACCGGGAAGGCCGACGAGCAACAGACGGCCGTTGGCCCGGGTGAAAATATCGCCGATGGCAGCCCGGACTTCTTCTTCCTGCAGGGTGATGTAGTTTTCTGCGCCATCTTTGGAGGTGCTGGTGGTGGAGGGTAGAATTTTCAGGTTCACCGGCTGCCGGCCGGCCATTTTTTGGCTCAGGCGGTGTTCGTAGCGCCCGGTGAGGTATTTACGGACTTTG
>JAKLJF010001108.1 GCA_023151335.1 Thermoanaerobaculia bacterium
ATGGCCAAATACCCGCCCGGCTCCATCTTTAAAACCGTCATCACGCTCGTCGGTCTGCAGGAAGGCACCCTGGGCCCCAACCGCGGGCAGGGTTGCAACGGCGGTTATTTTTATGCCGGCCGCCTCTACAAATGCCACGGCCACAGCCACGTCGGAAATGTAGTAGATGCCCTGGCCTACTCCTGCAATACATACTATTTTACCGAGTTTCGAAATATCGTGGACAAATTCGGGTTCTCCAACCCGCACCAGGGGCTCGACCTTTTTGCCAAATATTGCAATGAATTCGGCCTCGGCCAACAACTCGGCGTGGATTACCCCAACGAAAGTTCGGGCAATATCCCCACTTCCAAATACTACGACAAAATCTATCCCGCTAAACTGGGCGGCTGGCGCTCGCCCACCATTATGTCGCTGGGCATCGGCCAGGGCGAAATACAAATGACCACCCTCCAGATGGCCAACCTGGCCGCCTGCATCGCCAACCGGGGGCGCTGGTACGCGCCGCACCTGGCCAGCCGGTTCAAAGATGCCCCCATCCATCCCTCCTACCTGAAAGAACACAAGGTCAATATTGATCCCAAATACTTTGAAATGGTGGTGGAAGGCATGGCCGAATGTGTCAACCGCGGCACTGCCCGCTCCTGCGCCGTGCCGGGCATACAGGTATGCGGCAAAACCGGCACCAGCCAAAACCCCCACGGCGACGACCACTCCGTTTTCTTCGCTTTTGCGCCAAAAGACAACCCCAAAATCGCCATCGCCGTTTACGTGGAAAACGCCACCTGGGGCGCCACTTATGCAGCGCCCATCGCCAGCCTCATGATCGAAAAATACCTCAACGATACCATCGCCACGGCGCGCCTGCCCATGGAAGAGCGCATGATCAAGGGCAATCTCATCGACAAATACCTGGAAAACATCAAACGGGCCGCCGAACGCGAAGAAAAAAATAAACCGCGCGACCAGCTGCCTTCCCCGGACGTACCAACAGACGAACCGGCCGGGCAAACGCCGCCGGCAACCACCTCAACAACAGCGGTACAGGGGCAGAGGAAGCGGTGAGGAGGTTGCGGCATTGGGTCATTGCGGCATTGGCCCGGTTGGAGGTGCCATCGCGACGCAGAAGCGGTGATCCCTAAACATACCTTCGTAATATTGCCCCGCCTATGATCATCGACGCCCACCAGCATTTCTGGAAATTTGATCCTGTGCGCGACGCCTGGATCGATGACAGCATGCGCATCCTGCAACGGGATTTTCTGCCACCGGAACTGGAACAAATCCTGGCAGAAAACGGCGTGGATGGTTGTATCGCGGTGCAGGCCGATCAGTCGGAAACCGAAACCCGTTTTTTACTCGATCTGGCCGGAGAATTTGATTTCATAAAAGGCGTGGTCGGCTGGGTGGATCTGCGGGCGGAAAACATTGGCGAGCGCCTCGACTATTTTGCCCAATTCCCGAAACTCAAAGGTTTCCGGCACATCGTACAAGGCGAGGCAGATGTCAATTTTATGCTCCGGCCCGCTTTCAGGCGCGGCATTTCTTTGCTGGGAAAACACGGTTTTACCTACGATATTCTGGTGTTTCCCCACCAACTGGGCGCCGCGCTGGAACTGGTAAAATCATTTCCCAGCCAAAAATTC
>JAKLJF010001109.1 GCA_023151335.1 Thermoanaerobaculia bacterium
ATAATAAAGTGACTGTTTTTTAAGCAAGGATGAATGGACGGTCCGTTCACTCTTGCTAATATTGTATCTCAAAAATTTTATAACATGAAGACCGAATATACAGTTGGCTGGGGAACCCTTGCGCTGCTCAATGCAGGCATCGCCCAAAGTAAAAAAAGAAGCGGATTGAACTGGTTTTTAATCTCCTTGCTTTTAGGTCCCATTGCAACGCTTCTGTTGCTTACTTTTTATAAATATCCCCCGGCGGACTCTTAGTAACCGAAAATCTCTTCCAAACTCAGCTCCCGCACTTTTCCAATGGTTTTCAGGTACTTAAAGTCGACCCGATCCCGGTCGCCGAGCACCATCCAATGGTAGTGCCGGCCTTTGATGTGTTTTTGGTGAAAGCGCAGGAGGTCTTCCGGTTTCGCCTGTTGGATGGCCTGGTAGATGTCCTGCCGCAGGTCGTGGCGGAAGCCTTTTTCCCGGTTGGCGCGCCAGGTCCAGTAAATTTCGGCGTTGTTGATACGGCCAGCAGCAATTTGTTTCAGTACGCTTTGGCGGGCATGTTCCATTTGCGGCAACGAAACGGGCATTTCTTCCAGTATGGTCTGAAAAGCCTGCACGGCATCCCGTAATTTGTCGGGTTGCGTACCTACATAAGCCTTCAGGAAGTGCGCCCGGTTTTTGCGGGCCGGATTGGCCGCGAAAGCATACGCCGAATACGCCAGGGCTTTCGATTCGCGTATTTCCTGAAAAACGATGGAGGAAAGGCCATAACCGAAATACTGGTTGTACCATTCCGAAAAAATGAACTCTTCCAGGTTGAATTTTGGGGTTCCTTTCGAGGCCAGGAAAAGCTCCACCTGCACCATCGGAAAATGGATAAAAAAGACCTTGTCCTTGCGGGCGCCGGCTTCACGGAATTTTTTTGCGGGTAGCGGCGCTTGCAGCTTTTCCCGAACAGGGTGGTGTTTTTTCAGGATGCCTGCAACCTGCCGGGGCGCTTTCGCGCCGGCATACAAAATTTCGTGTCGGTAGGATGGCAATCCGCGCAGCAGCGCGGTGAGTTCATCTGCCTGAAGCGCCAGAATTTCCATTTTGCCGAGTTTATCCGTATACGGAGAGTGTGGGCCATACTTGGCGTAGTTCAGCATGGCCTTGCTCAGAATGGCGCGCTTGTCCTTTTTATTGTTTTCCCGGCGCAGCAGGATATCGGCCTTCAGATTCTCCAGGGCTTCGGGGTTGGGTTGGGCATCGGCCAGCAGATGTTCCATTAATTCCACGCCGGCTTCGAGGGAGTCTTCGAGACCCGTAAGACTGAAATACAGTCGCTCGTCCTGGCAATTGGCAGAGAAATGCACACCGAGGCGGTAAAAGGCTTGCTGCATTTCGCGGGGCGAATATTTACTTGTCCCGAGGAAAGGCAAATACGAAGCGGCCACCGACAGTCGCTTGTCGCTGGTTCTGCCCATGTCGAAAATATAAAACAGGCGGAACAGGCGGCTGTCCGGCTGGCGAACCGCGTGTAATTTCAAATTGCCCGCAATCCGTGCCTTTTTTATAGATTTATTGAAATCGAGGAATTGCGGTTCGATATCCGGCGTGGATTGTTCCAAAAATTGTTGTCCGAACGCCGAAATATCCGTGCGATTGAG
>JAKLJF010000110.1 GCA_023151335.1 Thermoanaerobaculia bacterium
CTACCGTCCACCGTCCACCGTCCACCGTCCACCTATGATCAAACGTATTGTAAAAATGACCTTTCGTCCGGAGGCTGTGCAAACATTTCTGGACGATGTATTTGAGGAGAGCAAAAACCGGATCCGCGCTTTTCCGGGTTGCCGGCACATGGAGCTATTGCGCTCGGTGCAGGCGCCGGAGGTTTTGTTTACGCTGAGCTATTGGAATGGGGAAGAGGACCTGGAGGCATACCGCCGTTCCGAACTGTTTCGCAGCACCTGGGAAAAAACAAAGGTATTATTTGCCGAAAAGGCGGAAGCCTGGACAGTGGAGATTATTGATGGTCCGGTGGCCTGATCCAACAACAGCAAGCCGTAACTTGCCGGAAAATTCCTGTATGCGACGTACGTTTCTTTTGATACTGCCTGCATTATCACTGGCAATTTTAATGGGATATTCCCCCGGGGATGATTTTTTTATTCAACAGGGAGGCACGGAGATGTGCTACCAACCAGGGAAATCCTCCGTGCCTCCGTGCCTCCGTGGTGAATTACAGCCTGCCTGGGGCTTCTTCGCCCACCGCCGCATCAACCGTCTTGCCGTGCTGACCCTGCCGCCTGAAATGATGGTTTTCTTTAAACCCAATATCGATTGGATCGCCGACCATGCCACCGATCCCGATATGCGGCGTTATTCCACCACCTTCGAAGCGCCGAGGCATTACATTGACCTGGATAATTACGGCGAGCCGCCTTTCGATTCTTTGCCGCGTACTTTTCCGGAGGCGCTGCTTCAGTATGCCGATATCTGGGGCGTCAGTCCGTCGGGCGACACGGTGCTCATCTTTGGCGGAGAACGGCCCCGGCCCTTCCAGCCGGATGATGCCTGGCGGCGCTATTTCAGCCGCTTTGTCGTGCCCCGTTTCAGTGATGAAGATAAATCGCTGGATATCGATTCGCTTGCCCGGTTTTTATACCAAAACAGCTATGACTCCACCACCTGGCAGGCCGCTTTTTTCCGGGAAAGCCTTTCCACGCACGGCATCCTGCCCTGGCACCTGCAAAAAATGCAGCGCGACCTCACCAACGCTTTCCGCCGCCGCGACAGCAAACGAATCCTTCGCCTCTGCGCCGACATGGGCCATTACATCGGCGATGCCCATGTGCCCCTGCACACCACCAGCAATTATAATGGCCAGAAAACCGGACAAGAAGGTATCCACGGATTCTGGGAGAGCCGGATACCCGAACTTTTTGCCGACGAACAGTACGATTATTTTGTGGGCAAACCCCGCTACGTCAACCGTACCACCGATTTTTTCTGGGAAATGGTGTTGGCCAGCAATTCGATGGTAGACAGCGTGCTTTCCGTGGAGCGGGCCTTGCGCCTCAGCATCCCGAAAGACCGGCAAATGTGTCCGGATATGCGGAACGGGGTGGTGATCATTGCACCTTGCCGCGATTTTGCCGCCGTCTACCAGACGGCGTTACAAGGCATGGTCGAACGCCGTATGCGCGCCGCTATTCACGCCGTGGCCAGCGCCTGGTATACCGCCTGGGTGGATGCTGGCCAGCCGAAACTGGGCGAAATGGATTTACCCATCGCCACCGAGGAGGAACAACAGGAAGAAGAACAAATGAAAAAGATGTTCAACGCAGGAAAAATGCTGGGACGGCCGGAGGAGCATTGATCGTCAATGACGCCCCTCCTTTACCGCTGCCTTGTATCCATCACCACTGCCGCCATGATGCGGTCGTAGCGTTGCCCGAAAGGCCGGTAATAGATAAAAATGTAATACTGGTTGGCGGTTTCGTACCAGTTTCCTTCGAGGCCTTCTTCGTCCACGCGGCCGGTTTGCCGGTCTACGACGAGGTATTGGTAGTTATAGTAGCCTTGTTTTAAAAACGCCTCGCACACGTAAGCGCCGACGCTTTCTTCGTAAGTCATTTTAAATTCCGGTTTCAGTTGCCAATCGGACAACTCGCCGAACACGTACACATCCTCGTCTTCAAAAGGGGCGTTCCGTTTGATGGAAAACAAGACTTTGGCGTAATCGCAGTTTTCGATGGTATCGCCCGGTGTATTGGTTTCGATACTGAAGCGCCCGTTCAGGTCGCCGCGATAGACATAAGGGCTGTAGGCCCTCGACTCGTCGGTTTGCAGCGTCACCTCGAAGTGGTCGGCCCGGCTTTGGATACTTCGGACGAATTCTCCCCGGTACATAAATGAACGGAGGTCGAAAAAACGCCATTCCTTGCCGGCGGGAAAAACGATCTTATCCTGGTAGTCGAACACCAGTTGATCCTGACGAACGACATACGGCGGAAATGGGCCTATGGCGGTATCCCAACGGCCGTTTTGCAGGACGTATGCCTGTACTTCCCGCTGTGGATACGACACACGGGTACCCTTGACGCTGACGGTAAAATCGATCTCGTGGTGGGTATTCATTTTATCTACCATGACCGGGCGCGTAAAATCGGTGGCCACACTCCATACCTGTTCCACCACCATAAACCGCCGTACCAGCACCAGCTCTTTATCCTCCGTGACATCATACACTTTCAGCAGGTAGTTGCCCGATTTGGTCCAGCGCACGTTGCTGTTGGGCAAATACAGGTTGTAATGGACGTATTGTTTCAGGGTGTTGAAGGAGTTATAAAATTCAGTTACGCGGTCTTCGGTAAAACCGTCGATATATTGGTTGTCATCGAGGTCGGCCGGTTGCCAGTTGGCGTCGCACAGATGAATGGAGTACACGTAATTGCGCACTTCCGTACCCAAATGGTCGAAGGATAAAACCAGGGAAGCGTCGGTAGCATCCAGGGCGACCATCGGAAAAGTCATTGGCGCTCCGCGCAGGTAAAGTTGTACGGCGCGGATATTGTCGTCGTAATTCCGCAGTTCGTTGTAGGGATTGTCGGCACTTTGGGCAAAAAGCGCCATTGGAAAAAGCAGGAAAATGAAAAAACGCATCTCGGTTTGTTTAAAACTGGTTTAGGGTGGTTTAGATGGTTTAGAGGGTTTAGAGTGGTTTAGAGAGGGTTTAGAGAGTTTAGGGTGGTTTAGAGTGGTTTAGTATTCACCATTCTGGTGGCAAAGGCGCTTCAATAACCAATTGGGCGCCGCTCTTAGGGTGCCGGATGACGAGGCGTCGGGCATGCAGCTTTATCGCGTGTTCGCGCCAGAATGGTCCGCCGTACCGCACGTCGCCGGTAATGGGGCAGCCGATATGAGCCAGTTGCGCCCGGATTTGATGAAAACGCCCGCTCGCCGGAAAAATTTCCAGGCGATTGTTTTTCCCGGGGTTTTCCAGTACCCGGTAACGCAACTCCACTGGCCGGCTATCCGGCGTCTCCAGATCGGACACCAGGGCTGATTTGCCGTCGGGCGATCTTTTTAAAAAATGGCGAAGTATGCCGCTGGCTTCCCCCGGAGCCGGTTCGACTTCGGCAATATAGACCTTTTCAACGGTTTGGCGCTCAAACTGGTTCATCAGGTTGCTCAATGCCGTTTTGGATTTAGCTAAAAGTAAAACGCCGCTGGCCGCGCGGTCGAGCCGGTGCACGGCACGGAGATAAGGCGTTTTATGCGCCGGAAGCCGTGCAGGAGCAGCCTGTTCCCGCTCAAGGAGGTATTGCAAAGCCTCCTTTTCTGCCGACGGATGCGGGGCACGGCCACTTTCCGTGGAAAGTCCGGCCGGTTTGTTGACGGCTAACAAATCATTGTCTTCAAAAAGAATGTCCATCCGTTCAGCCTGCTACAAAATGATACCCAACCCCTTTTATCGTAATGATCTCAATGGTAGCGTCCTGCCGCAGGTAATCGCGCAGTTTGGTGATATATACGTCGAGATTGCGGGAATTGAAGAAATTATCATCGCCCCAGAGTTGGAGCAGGATGTCTTTTCTGGCGACGGTAAAATTCCGGTGGTCAATCAGGATTTTGAGCAGATCGGCTTCGCGGGCGCTGAGTTTGCGGGCGGTACCGTCCGGCTTAAAGCGGAGTTCGTATTTGAGCGGGAAAAATTCATATTGGCCGATGACGATACCCTCGTTGGTACTTTGTGCCGCGGTGTTTTTTCCTTTCGACATCGCCACCAGATTATTCACCCGCACGATGAGTTCCTCCATACTAAAGGGTTTGCGCACATAGTCGTTACCACCCGCGGCGAACCCTTTGAGTACGTCTTCGGTTTGGTCTTTGGCTGTAAGAAACAGGATAGGCAGCGCCGGATAATCCCGCCGGATTTCAGTTCCAATGGAAAAGCCGTCGCGGTGTGGCAGCATCACATCGAGCACGCAGATGTCGGGTTTGAACTGCGCGAGGGCAGACATCACCCGGGCGCCGTCGGTCACCATCAGCACCTCGAAAGCCCGGCTTTCCAGGCTTTCTTTGACGATTTTGCCCAGGAAGGGTTCGTCTTCGACGTAAAGAATTTTAATCAATGTATTTTTCAGCGATGATTGATGAGTAGTCGCTCATCGCTCATCACTCATTTAGCAGCATTTCCGCTCCTTCCTGCCCCACCAATGTTCCGATAGCCACGCCCATTCCGCTGAGCCGCACGGCAATGACAACATTTTCAGAGTACCGCTCCACGATGGGCTTTTTCACCGAACCGAGACCGAGGATGCCGGTCCACCAGGCATCTACTTCTACCGGCCGGCCGGGGCAGATGACCGTTTTCAACAATTGAACAAGCGCGCTGCGGATCAGTTCGTTTGCGCCAAATTCGGCGGTTTGTTCCGAGGCATTGTCCAGGTGCCGGCCGCCGCCGAGCAGGATGCGGCCGTCGATATTGCGGAAATAGTAATAGCCCCGGTCGTAGTGAAAACAACCTTCGATCGTCAGATTGGGAATAGGGTGCGTAATAAGTACCTGGTTGCGGGCGGGCGTCACGTCGGTATCGGGAAGCAGGGTTCTGGCGAAGGCGTTGACGGCGACGAGGATACGCGGTATGCGGAGGGTCCAGCCGGCGTCGGTCTCCAGTTCGACGCCCTGTGAGGAATCCTCCATTCGTTTTATGGCGATACCGTTGAAAATTTTAATGCCCTGGCTTTCGGCGATCCGGAGCAGGGCAGCCATCATTTTACCGGTATGCACCTGGCCTTCGGGTTGGTTTAAGATCAAATGACGTACGCCCCGAAATCCGAAGCGCGGTAAAAGTTCGTCAACCTGTTTATATACTTCGTTGTGTTTTGTAATCGCGCCGATCTTCCGGTTAAAATCGGGGATGTGTTCGCGACATTGTTGAAATATTTCCTCCTCGTCGTCGGTAAACATTTCATAGCCGCCCAGGGACTGGAAATCCAGGTTTTCATCACCGACAAGCGCACGCAGGCGTTGCAGGCCACGCCAGCGTTTTTCCACCACGCTCAGCACCTGGTCTTCCCCGAAGCGGGCGATGTCGTCGAGCAATTCGGTCATGGAACCAAAACAGGCAAAGCCGGCATTGCGGGTACTGGCGCCGGCCGGCAGCACGCCGCGTTCGAGGATAGCAACGTTCAGGCGCGGGTGCAGGGATTTGAGGTGTAAAGCCGCTGCCAAACCCACGATGCCACTCCCGATGACGGCTACGTCAAAGTCTTTAAAAAAGGTTTCCCGTTCCCAGTAACTGAGGTTGTAACGCAGCATAACGGTTGTTTTATACCTACCCGCCGCAATAGTAGCAGCTTTCCGGAAAACTGCCGCCAAATTTTATAAAATTGGCTGTGTTTACTGCGCCTCCTTTTCCAATTCCTCCACTCGTGTTTTATACAGGTATTGCGGGATTTTGGCATACAGCCCGCGGTACAGCGTGAGTGCGCGAATGTGATGTGGTACCGGGTTGTCGGCTACCTTGCGCAGTTCGAAATGCACGGCAGCTTCTTCCCGTTCTGTGCGGGCGAGCGCCTGCAATTGCGACAGTTGCCGGAGCGCCTCCACTTTGTTGCCTTCCGCCAGGATGATCTGGGCGCGCAATACATTGGCGGCGAAGGTAAGTTCGGCATTGCCGAGCGTGAGGGCGATGTCGCGGCCTTCTTCCAGCATTTGTCGCGCCGTGCCGATGTCGCCGGCTTTCAGATGCACGGTTCCTTTTTCGATGAGCGAATTACCCAAGACAAGGCGGTTGCCCATTTCGCGGGCATATTCGATGGCTTCGTTGTAATAGGCAATGGATCGCTCCATGTTGCCCTTGTAAAACCAGTTGTCGCCAAGGGTATTGAGCGCTTTGGCGATGCCCTTTTTATAATTCAGTTCGCGGGATAGCGCGAGGTTCTGTTCCTGGTATTCGTTCGATCTGTCGAAATCGCCAATGGTGGAAAGCAGGTCGCCGATCAGTCCGTTGGCAATGGCGAGCCCCTGTTTGTCGCCGAGTTCGTGACACAGGCTGAGGTCGCGCTCGAACATTTCCATGGCTTTGGCATAGTCGCCTTTTTTTTCCCATACCGAACCTATGCTCCCGATACAAATCGTCATAAAGAGTTTGTTGCCCAGTTCTTCGGAGAGCGAGAGCCCTTTTTCGAGGCAAAGCAGGGCGCTGTCGAGGCTGCCTTTTTCCAGGTAAATGATGCCCAGATTGGTGTACAGGGTGGTCAGGCCCTGGCGGTCTTCGGCGCGTTCGGCTATATCGATCTGTTCTTCGAGCCAGCGGATGCCCTCGTCATAATGGCCCTGGTTCATAAAGATCAGGCCCAAATTGGCCACGATGGAGGCGTTTTCGGCTTCGCGCTGGATGGAACGGTTGATCTCGATGGCTTTGGCAAACCAGCTTTGGGCCGACTCGTAGCTACCCTGGCGGAAAAAGAAGGTGCCGAGGTTGCCATAGGTTTTGGCGATGCCGACCTGGTCGTTGGCCAGTTCGAAGCAGGTGACGGCCACATCGAGGTGTTTTTTGCCCTCGGAATAGTTGCCGCGCAACATCAGCAATTGGCCAAGGCGCCGGTTGCTGCGTCCGATAAGGTACCAGTCGTTGAGCGATTTTGCCCGCTTGAGGGCATTGCGATATTCCTGTTCGGCTTCTTCCCACTGACCGATCAGCTCGTGTACAGCGCCTTTTCGCAACTGTAACTTGACGATTTTTTTATTGCGTTTTGCGCTGTCATTCAGGTTTTCGATCAGCTTGGTGTAAAACTGAAGCGCCTGCCGGTTCAGGTAATTGCGCTGGGCGTAGCGCGCGGCTTTTTCGAGGTATTTATTGGTTTTTGCTTCCACCTCCGCCTGTTCGAAGTGGAAGGCCAGGTCGACGTAGCGTTCTTCTGAATTCGGGTACAGTTGCTCGATCGCCTCGGCGATGAGGTGATGCAATTCGCGCAGCCGGGTGCGCAATTGCATGTCGTAAGCGGCTTCGCGCAGCAGCGAGTGGCGGAAAATGTACCGCAACTCGTTCATGGCATGCCAGATCTGCCATTTTTCGGCGGTCTGGATTTGCTCTTTCAGCACCGATTCGATGTCGCCGTTGCGCCGGATAAACTCTTCCTGCCGGGCCATGACCGCCGACAAAACCGGCAGTTCAAACTCGCGTCCGATAACGGCTGCCGCTTTTACGGTTTCCTTCACCAGGCCGCTGAGCCGGTCGATGCGGGCCATCATGATCTGTTTGACGGAATCGGCGACCTGGATGTCCTGGTTTTTCAGTTGTAATACGCCATTCTGGTTACGCAACAGTTTTGCTTCCCGGAAATAGTCAGCCATTTGTTCCAGGTAAAAAGGATTGCCCTGGGTCATGCGCTGGAGCAGTTCGAACAGATCGGGATGAAGGGCGCCGCCCAGGCGCGCTTCGGCGAAGGCCCGCAGGTCGTCGGGATGCAGAAAATTGAGGTCGATTTCGACGAAGGGTATCCGGAGTTCCTGCAACACGTTTTGCCGGAAAATAAATACTTTGCTGCCATCGTCCTCGTAGCGGCTCGTGGCCAGGAATAACAGGGGGTATCCCTGTGCCCGCCGGATAAACTGGGCCAGAAACTCGCGCGACATCTCGTCGTACCAGTGCGTGTCTTCCAGTTCGACGACGACGGGTTGGAGGATGGATTCAGCCACAAACAAATTGGCCATGGCCGACAGCGCGTTTTGATAGCGCCCGCGCGCGTCCAGTTGATCCCATAATGAGCCGGGGTAATGAATACCGACCGAGGCGGCCAGTACGCTTTGGGTACGGGCAATTTCCCGGCGGATGGCATCGGCTTCCGGGTGTTTGCTCTCGGTGAGGTCGTACATCAGTTCGAGGAAATTCGACTCGAACAGTTCGCGGTTCCGCTCGGGGTTGTTTTCCGGGCTTTGTTCAAAATAGTTTTTAAGGAAATAAATAAACGGATTGAACGGTTTGCGCAAAATCTGGTCGCTCTGGCAATGGAACCAGCTCAGGGCCATGGTATCGCGCATGGATCGGCGGAACTCGTAGCTCAGCCGGCTTTTACCGATGCCGGCTTCGCCGAATACAAACGCCACACCGGCAAACCGCTCTTCCCGGAGCGGGGCGGCAAAATCCTGCAGGATTTGCAACTCCGTTTTACGGCCATAATATTCTCCCGAAAAAGTGGAACGTCCGCCGAGGTTGCGCCCGCTCAGCAGGTAGGGGGGTATTTTCTTTTCAAATCCTTTGTATTGTTCTTCACCGCGAAAGAGGAATTTGAAATTGCGGTTGTGCTGCACGTTTTCATCGGCTACCACCTCGCCCCATTCGGCTTTCGCCATGAGGCGGGCCGCCAGGTTGACGCGGGCGCCTACGGCGGCGTACTGGCATCTTTCGGCGCTGCCGATCACGCCGGTAAAAGCCTGCCCCGAAGAAATGCCGATGCGGTATCGCGCGCCGGTGAGCGTTTCGAGGTGCTTCAATTCTTCCTGCATGGCGGCGATAAATTCCAGGGCGCGTTCGGTGTTGTTTTCAAACGACACTGGCGCGCCAAACAGGCAAAACATGAGTCCGCCCTTGTCGCCAAAGTCAATTTCCTTGAAATAGCCGCCAAAATTGAGGCTTTGATCGAGCACGACAGACGCAAAATGGTCGAGCGATTCGTGCGTATCAACACCCGAAAAAGACAAAAAAACGCTCACCACATTGCGGAACTCGCCGGGATTGTTCTCCAGGAATGCCTCAAGCGGGAGAAATTGCCCGGTTATATTCGGATCTGGTTGGGGTAGTTTTACCCTGGCAATATTTTTGTTTATTTCCAGCGCTTCAGCCGAAAGGGCAGCGGTATTGATTCGAAGCCGGTGAAATCCGGATTCCAGCGCAACGGTTTTGACAATGTCCGGCGGCAGGCTGGCCAAAAAACGGTCGTCGCATACTACTTCTAGGCTGCCTGCCTTTGCCTGTGCCTGCGCGCAGCCGTCGATGGGCGCGCCCCTGAAATAGTACCCTTTCCGGCGATTGCCTACGATGCCCCATTCCACCTCGCCTTCCGACATGCCTATTTTGATACCGATATGGTGTTCGGCCAATAAGGATTCGGCTTCCTGTTCGTGCAGGAAACGGCGCAAAGTGGCTTGGGCGGTCATCAGTATCGCTTCCACCCGTCCGCCGCCAAAAGACGAGGCTTTGGCTTGCTCTCCTTCTTTTCCACCCTGTGATGGCGCCGGAAAAATGGCCGTGAAACTGTCGCCCGCAAAATAGGGAATGAACCCGCCCTGCTCGTACACCAACGCCACGGTTGGCTGAAAGATCTGGTTGAGCACCGTCGACATTTCCTCTGCACCTTCCGCGCCTTTTTGCATCAGTTTATCTGTCAGGCGGGTAAAGCCGCTGAGGTCTACAAACATAGTACACGCGCGCAGGCGCCCCTGCAGCAGGCCGTGACGGTAGTTTTCCTGAATAAAATGCGGTAAAAAGTGTTTCAAATCTGTCGTGGCGGTTTGTAGCGGGGTGCAAGTTACGGTAAAATAAAAAAACGCCTGCCCTGAAAATCGGAGCGGGCGGGGATGGGGTAAATATTGGCATTTCGGAGAAAGCCGCCTTATTCCACGTTACTTTTATATGCCGGGCAATCGCCCGACAACTTGCATTTTGCCAGTTTTTGGCGGCCGTCTGCTTCATCAATCAGTTCGATACTGTTACGCGCCTTGATCAGGCCCAGCTTCGGTATTTGCTCTATAAAATAGGTCTTGCCGGTCTCGGTCACGATCAACAGTTCGTCTTTGTTTTCGGCCTTAGAAATGAATTCGTGTTTTCCTGGTTTGAGGTGTGCATAAACGTAGCGCATACCATGTGTCGAGCCGATGGGTGTTCCATTGCAAGTGATACGCATTCGCAGAGGGGCTGCATACGAAGAGGGCCGGACGAAATAAACAAGAGCCATACCGGGTTCCGGAGACATGGTGCGCAAGCGTTGTTCTTCTTCAGGGTTGGAAAACTTGGCAGTTGAGCAAGCGACAAGACTGCATATGAAGGCTGTTGCTAAAAGGAAATTGCTGAATAATTGTAGAATAGTCATGGTTGTTTTATTTTTTTGAAAATCAGTTATTTAAAAAAAGGCGGGGGATGGATTGGCATTTAAAGCCGGTAGCGTAACGCGACGCCGACGCCTTGTTTAGGCGAACAAGTCAGGTTTATGCGTAATGGCGCCACGCGGTAAGAAGTATCGTATTTCGAATTGGTGTAAACGGTTTTATATTTTTTCTTACCCGCTCCGATGGCTAAGCCAATGAGAGCCGAAGCGGCAGTGAGGCCGATCACGACAGGCGCAATCTTCGAGTCGTCAATTTCAAGGTTTGGATTGTTTTTGACGCTCAATACACCAAGAACACTTCCGAGTAATCCCGAAGCCCCCATTATCAGCGCCCATTTTCCGGCTTCCGTGCCGGTTTGTTCTTCGATGCGCAGCACGTTGTCGGCCGGGATAGTTTGCGATTGACTAGTTTCCGCGTTTTTGTAAGTGTATTTATCGGTATCAGGAATGAGTTTTGTAAACCTGATTTTTTGCCCGT
>JAKLJF010001110.1 GCA_023151335.1 Thermoanaerobaculia bacterium
TCGTCAATCAGTTTGGCCTTGCCCATGGAGGGGTCGATCTCAATGCCCTGAACCAGGCAGTAGGCCCGCAGTTGTTCCTCCGTGGCAGACTCCACTCCCAGGCCCGTGTATTCCCGGATAGCATCGTACATGGTGAGCCGCCGGTAGGGTCCGGCAAATTCGATCTCAGTATCGCCGCTCAGTATCTTTGTGCCGCCATCGGCGCTAAGTGCGCGGGCGATGCGTTCGAACATCTGTTCGGTGACGTCCATCAGCCAGAAATAGTCCTTATAGGCGACGTAAAATTCGAGCATCGAAAATTCCGGGTTGTGCGTACGGTCCATGCCTTCATTACGGAACATCTTGCCCAGTTCATACACCCCGTCGAAGCCGCCGACGATCAGGCGTTTCAGGTATAATTCATTGGCGATGCGCAGGAAAAGCGGCATGTCGAGCGCGTTGTGATGGGTCTTGAACGGGCGCGCCGCCGCGCCGCCGTGGATCGGCTGCAGGATGGGCGTTTCCACTTCGAGCAGGCCCAGTTCGTCGAGATAAGCCCGAATGGTTTTGATCATTTTAGTGCGCTTCAGAAAAATTTCCCGCACTTCCGGGTTCACGGTGAGGTCGACGTAACGCATCCGGTAGCGCTGTTCGGGGTCGGTAAAAGCGTCGAATACGTTGCCCTCCGCGTCGCGTTTGACGATAGGCAGCGGGCGCAGACTTTTGGACAGGAATGTGAATTGCTGCACATGCACCGATACCTCACCGGTTTTGGTTCTAAAGGCGAAACCTTTAACGCCGACGTAATCGCCCAGGTCGAGCAGTTTTTTTACTACCATGTCCCACATCGTGGCGTCGTCTCCGGGGCTGATTTCTTCTCGGCGCAGATACAACTGGATGCGGCCGCTGCTGTCCTGTAAATTCATAAACATGGCCTTTCCCGCTTCCCGGGCCGCCATGATACGGCCGGCCAGGGCCACCTCCTGGTAATTCAGGCGGTTTTTGGAACCGTCTTCCAGCACTTCTTCCTGGTAATTGGCCACAATGTCGGCGGCAAACGCGGTTACTTCATACATTTCGGCCGGATAGGGGTCATAGCCGATTTCACGGAGTTTGTGCAGCGACTCGCGGCGCAGCAATTCTTGTTCTGTCATGTTATTTTTGAAAAATAAATATCGATAAACCTGATTAATCAACACGCGCCACAACGGTTGAGTTTCCTTTTACCTGCTGGTTGAGCGCAACTTCAATTTTTGCATTGAGCGGCAAAAAAACATCTACCCGGGAGCCAAACTTGATAAACCCCATATCGGCGCCCTGTTCCACCTGATCGCCTTCTTTGACATACCATTTGATCCGTTTGGCCAAGGCGCCGGCAATCTGCCGGATCAAAATCCGGGCGAAGCCGGTGTCGTACACCACCGTGGTGCGTTCATTTTCTGTACTGCTTTTCGGATGCCAGGCAACCAGGTATTTCCCCGCATGGTATCGAAAATAAATGACCATACCGCCCACCGGGTTGCGGTTGACATGCACATTGAATGGCGACATGAAAATGGAAACCAACAGCCGCTTTTCTTTAAAAAATTCCGCTTCGAACACTTCTTCTATCGCGCAAACCCGCCCGTCGGCCGGAGCATATACC
>JAKLJF010001111.1 GCA_023151335.1 Thermoanaerobaculia bacterium
TTGTTTGTACCGTACTTTAATGTCCCGCCAGCTCAGGATGTAGAACAATTCCCGGTAGCGCCACAGGTCCTGCCAGTAGTTGCGCTCCGTGCGGCCGGGCTCTATGACGATCTTCGTTTCCCTCATTTTCCCGCTTCGGGGCGAATTAAAAACCCGCCCGCTCCAAGGGTGGTTAAAACAATATGCTTTCCAATCGGGCTTTGTAATCCGGATAATTAAAGTGCGCCCTCACTGCTTTTTGCCGTTCCGGAGGATTGCCCGGGTACACGAGACTTTGCCGGATGGCTGCTGCAATTGCTGCCGGATCATCGGGATCGACCAGCCGGCCGAGCCGGCCGTCTAATAGGGCTTCCGCGCTGCCGTCGGCATGGCCGGCTATCACCGGCGTCCCGCAGGCGAGGGCCTCGATGAAGACCAGCCCGAAGCCTTCCTTTTTACTGGGCATGACAAACAGATCGGCCAGGCGGTAATAATCTGTCAGTGCTTCGTCCGGAATATAGCCCGGCATCAGCACCCGAGATTCGAGTCCCAGATCGCGGATCCGGGAACGCAGGCGATGATATTCGGCGGCGTCGTATTTGCCGGCGAGGATATAGCGCAGTTCGGGGTAGGAGGTCAGTAAGTCCGGCAAACAGTTGAGTACCTGATCGTACCCTTTAAATGCTTCCCGCGCATGCAGCCTGGCGACGGTAAGGAGCACCGGCTGCTCCGGCTGGAGCGCATAGCGTTGCAGCAGGTGCTCCGGCTTGGAAAAGGTGTCCGGAAATCTGAAAAAGGGATCAAGGCAATTGGGCAGAACAATAATTTTTTCCGGTCTGATACCCTGCACGGAGACGAGTTTTTCGGCCGTAAACCGGCTCACGGCGATAACCTGATTTGCCTGCTGCAACAAGCGGCGCTTCAAACCTTTTAGCGTTTTCCAAACTTCTATCCCGTGTGTGACGACCACCGTTTTGAGGTGCGGGTGTTTTTGCTGAAGGATCAATGCGGCCGGGGCAAGATTTACATGGCCGATGAGCACACAACCGGTTTGCCGGCGTTTCCACAACATATCGGCCATAAAAAGCCATCTGTTACCACCGTAGCCGGTAAAAAATTCTTTTGGAAAATAGCGTTCATCGGGTTGGTTCTCATAGGGGGAAACCGCCTGAACGGGGACCCGGCGTTCACCGTGGAAGTCGTGCAGCGCTTTCATCAGCACCCGGTTCACCTTTTCAATTCCCCCGGTGGCATCGAACGCTTTCAGATAAAGAAAAAGGACGCCGTTCACCCTTTTTTCCATATTTTCCACCATTTCCGGCCCGCTTGTTTTTCGTCTTCATAATACCCGTAATGATACCCGTACCCATACCCGTATCCGTATCCTTTCCCATAGCCGTAGCGTCCCTTGCTTTTCACGCCGTTGTACACCACGGCCAGCCGGGGCAGTTTTTTCTGGGTGTACAGTTCGTGGATCAGCGGCAGGGCTGACTTTTGGGTGTGGCTGTGCCGCACGACATAGAGGGAGCAATCGGCTTGTTCGCCGAGCAACAGGGCGTCGGCCACCATGCCTACGGGTGGCGTATCGAGCAGGATGTAGTCGAAATCGCGCCGTAATTGCCCGA
>JAKLJF010001112.1 GCA_023151335.1 Thermoanaerobaculia bacterium
TGCGCCTGTTTCGGCATACTGACGGGCCAGGACGACGGTTTTCTCCAGGGCGGAGCGTTGGGTGGTGTTGAGGACAGGCATATCCGGATTATTTTAATACAATTGAACTGGCGTCTTTCATTGCCGCCTCCAGTTGCCTTTTCAAATCGGCTATATAAGCGTCAATATCGGCCTGGCTGTTCAGGGTTCGTTTGGGCAGGTAGAATGATTTTGCCTGCGGCGCCAGCAGTTGCACGGCCTCGTCGATGGCGGCCTGGAACTGTCCGGGCAGGGCGGCAATTTTAGTGTGCCAGCCGTCGAGGGAAATTTTCTGCAATTGAAGGAGCAGTCCCTGGGCATCCAGCGGCTTTATTTCCGGTTTAGCTATGAGTTGGTGCCGGAGGAGGATGGGGTGTTTTTGTTCCGGCGCCAGTTTGCCGAAGTATTCATTGGCCTGCAACTCCGCCATTTTGTCGTCGTACAGGGCGTTATAGCGGGTTTTCAACCCGTTCAAAGCGTCGCGCAGCTGATCCGTGAGTTGGTCGAGTAAAGGTTGGATGGGATTGGGTTCGTGGTACAACAGGCGGTCGTTGCGAATGGCTTCGACCTCCGCCCGCAAGGCATCCATCCGGCTGGCCACCGGTGCGAAGTCAATCAGTTGCTTCAGCAGTTCCCAAGCCGGCAGGCGCTGGCGCAAAAGATTGCTTTTTGCCGACCAGTCGTCGAATTTGGCTTTCAAGTCGGCCTGTTCTTCCAGCATGCGCAACAGGCGCTCGTTGCCGTCGAGGTTTTGCATATCCTGCAATACGGCGGTATTGATCGGTTCAGGCCTGGGCGCGTCGCCGCTGATCGTGGCGGCCAGGTTTCTGAGTTGCTCCAGCAGCTGGTTGGCGGCGATGGTTTCCTGGCCGGGCGGACAGGGAATTTCGGCGTGCTGGTACAGTTTGCGCAGGTTGATCTTATCGAGCGCCGAAAGGGTATGCACCTCTTTTTTAAAAGCCGCCCCGCCGATTTTAGCCTGATTGAGATTTGCTTCGGGGCTGGACAGGTGTTCGGTATTGCGCAGCATCACCAGCACGGCATCGATGGCATCCTGGCTCCAGCCGTAAGGGGCCTTTGTAAAATGGTTGCGGATGTCCTTGCCGGTTTTCGTTCCGTTGCCGATAAAGCGCAGGATTTCGATGGCCGCGGGGTGGTCTTTCGGATCTTTTTCCCAGCCGATGCGTTTGAGGGCGTCGGGGTCGCCGCCGAGTGCCTTGGTCAGGGCTTTATCCCAGTCGCGGAAGTCGGCTTTACTTCTGAATTCGGGGAATTGGCGATCGGCGAGGCTGTTGAGCGCCTCTTCCATATTGTCGCGCACCGTACCGGCTTCCACTTTATTGCCTCCGGCGAGGTGCACGGCGGCTTCCGCGCCAATTTTGGCGACCAAATCCCGGATGGCTTCTTCCGCCAGGCGCATGCGGGTATCCATGCTTTTTTGGGCCTGCTGGCCTTCCGGAGTGGAAGGAAGGCCTTTGGTTTGGAGGGTAAATTTGGCGGCGAGGTATTTGACGATCTCGCTGCGCAGTTCCGGGTCGCGCAGTTTGGGTACAAAAATGTAGGCCA
>JAKLJF010001113.1 GCA_023151335.1 Thermoanaerobaculia bacterium
TGGGCGATGACTTGCAGCTAACCGATGGCAAGGGTTGTTTTTACGACGCTGAAATCGCTGAAACTGGCAAAAAACATGCCGTGGCGCGCATCCTCAACACAACACATACGCCGCAGCCACCTGCCCGGCTGCACGTCGCCATTGCTCCCACCAAACAAACAGACCGGTTCGAATGGTTTTTGGAAAAAGCCACCGAGATAGGGATACAGGAAATTACGCCATTGTTGTGCCAACGCTCCGAACGCACTTCCATCCGGCACGACCGCCTGGAAAAAATTCTGGTTTCAGCCATGAAACAATCCTGGCAAAGCAGGTTGCCCCGCTTAAATCCATTGACTCCATTCCGGGACTGTGTGCAAAAAGCAACAGAAACACGGCGTCTGATCGCCTGGATCGCCGAAACGCCCACACCCTATTTAAGGGCAAAACTAAAAGACACAGCCGACACGCTCATCCTGATAGGCCCTGCCGGCGATTTTGCACCGGAAGAAGTGGCGCTTGCTGAAAAATACGGTTTTTCCAGCGTAAGTTTGGGGCCATCAAGGCTGCGCACCGAAACGGCGGGGCTGATGGTGGTTGCGGGATTTAATTTTTTATTGGGACAGGACGACCAACAGGATTCGCGGGAATGAGCGCATTTTTCAAATCCTCCAAAGCCTGTCCAGAATATTTATCGAAAAAAAAATGCTTCCCGCCGAGTTTCAATCCGGGGTTGTCGTGGAAAATAGCACGTATAAACCGCCGGCAATAGTTTTGTTAAAAATCTTAACAGATGTTTACAGACCTCGCATCGTGGTGGCAGGCATTGAGTGGCGCTGAACAATGGTTCTGGGCTATTGGTCTGATTTCCAATGCTTTGTTCGCCGTTTATCTGATCATGCAATTTGCCGGCGGCCATGATACCGACGTCCATGATACCGACATTTCCGACCTCGACGCAGGTTTTACTGTCCTGAGCCTGCGCAGCCTGTTGGCCTTCGGCATGTTCATGGGCTACACCGGTGTGGTGGCCCTCCGCCTTGGCGGAGGTTGGCTCACCGCACTGATAGCCGGGGTGGCAGCAGGCATACTGGCGGCCTGGCTGGCCTGGCGCCTGCTCCGGATCATCCTTCGGCTGCAATCCTCCGGCACGCTCGACATGCAGAACGCGATCGGGCAAACCGGCGAAGTATACCTCCCCATCCCCGCCAGCCTGCACGGCGCCGGCAAAGTAATGGTGGAAGTACAGGGCGCCCTGCGCGAAATAGACGCCGTATCGGAAGATGCCGCCATCCCCAACGGCCAACCCGTCCTGGTGGTCGGTCTTACCGACGAAGGCGCCCTTATCGTGCAACCCTTTAAAGTAGTGATGAGTGATGAGTGATGAGCGATGAGTGATGAGCGATGAGTGATGAGCGATGAGCGATGAGTTGGCAATCCTCTAAACCCTCTAAACCCTCTAAACCCTCTAAACCCTCTAAACCTTCATAAACCCTCATAAACCTTCATAAACCCTTATAAACCCTCATAAACCATTCATTTCCGTACCAATTCAAAATACCTGTTCAATTATGGGACCCTTATTTTTGCTATT
>JAKLJF010001114.1 GCA_023151335.1 Thermoanaerobaculia bacterium
GCAACTGCCGTCAAAGTCAGCTGTTCTTCCGGGTTGTGCAGTTGCCAGGCGGGCCAGAGGCCCGAGCGGGCTGCCTGTAATATTTTTCGGATCAGCAACTCGCCGCCTTCATACTGAACCGGATCTTTCGGATCGTAACTTTTCCAATACACAATGTCATTTGCCCAAAGCGGGTCGGCAGCCGGTGGAGGCTTTAGTGAATAGGTAATTTCGATCTCAGCAGCCCAGATGACGTCCGGATGGTTTAAAAATTGCCCATACTGGGCCGGGACAACGATTGGCATCGCAAAAAAAAGTACCAACCCGCATATTTTATGCACCATAACCCAATCTTTGATTTCAAATACATCAAATATCGCAATTTCCGCCGTTGTTGGCCGCTTCGCCATACATTGTCGCCTTAAAAAATGGTATGCCATACACAGCCCGTCCGAGACCCAATTACCGCCCGGCCTTTATCGAAAATGCACTTTGGTTTGCCGAAGCCGCTGCCAGACGCGAGGGCGTATTGCGCATCGCATTATTGGGTTCCATCACTACGCCCAAACCGCATCCTAAAGATGTTGACCTGTTGGTTATGCTCAAAACAGGTACGCCCTTCAAGCCTATTTCCGATCTCGCGCGGAAATTGAGCGGAAAGCAAATGTCCGTGGGTGATTCCAGTGGGGCAGATGTCTTTTTGGTGAATGAAAAAGGGGAGTATTTGGGCAGAACCTGTCATTACAGGGAATGTCATTATCGCGCACGTTGTGAAGGTCAGCATTGTGGCCCGGACTCCTACCTCTGCGACGATTTCCACATTTTTCAACTGAGAACGGAATTTATCGTCAGGCCACCCGTGGAGTTGTATCCCAGGATGATCGTGCGGGCGCCGTTGCCGCCTGATCTGCAGGAAGCGTTGGAGGTTTATCGGGGGAAATGGTTTCCGGGAGAGGAGATTTTGGTGGAGGGTATTTGACGTCGGGCTTTCGCTAACAAAGAAACTTTTGAAACATGAAATTTGCTCTGACAGGAAAACAGCAGTTGAATATTTAAAAAACAAATGTAAGTTCAGGATTGAACAATGTGAAACGAAAAGAGAAGCCGAAGCATTGGAGCACCTTGCAATATGGATATTGAACCCGCAGTATAACAAATGAATGACCTTTTGTTTCCAATTTTAAAGGATTATACAGACATCGGAGTATCCGTTTCCCTTAAAATCTTGAACAGGTTCCAAGCGGAATATTCTTCAGCCTGCCCTTCCGTTGGATTTTAACCGCGAAGCGGTTGAATGTGAATAGCCACGGGTGGAACCCGTGGAAAAATGACAATGGCGCGTCCAACCGCGATACCGCCGAGCCTCGGCTGTGCATTACGTTCTTGCCTCCTCGTCCGACGAATTTGTCGTCGGACGAGTTCTCCCGGTTCTGCATTCGTCCGACGACAAATTCGTCGGACGAAGTACCGGCCCAGCTGTTATGCATAGCCGAGGCTCGGCGGTAAAGCGGTTGAATGTGAATAGCCCCGGATGCAATCCGGGGTATTCGGACCTCCCGAACAACAACCCCGAAGCGGTTGAATAAGA
>JAKLJF010001115.1 GCA_023151335.1 Thermoanaerobaculia bacterium
GCTTTTCAAGGCTTCGACAGCGGCGATGCGGAACGCAGCCGGATTACCAACGGTGGGTATTTTCAAGGATCAGGGATTAGCCGCATCGGTTTCGATTATAGCTCGGCATTCAACCTCGATGCCAGGCTTTACCAGCCCACCTCGGTAGTTTCTACCGCCACTTCGGGATCCACGGCTTTGGTTTCGCTGGCCGGCGGCTTTGCCCCGACCAGTGGAAACGCCGTCATGAACCTCGTTGAAGTGACCGGGACGGTCAATCAAACGGGTGGCGCCAACGGCAAGGTGCGCATGATGTACCTGGCAGCCAATGCCGTGAGCGCGCCAAATTTGTTCGCCCTGGAAACCGTCGGCGGGTATAGCCTGATCGGCGACGGGGCCGTTTTCCCGGAAGTCATGCCACGATTAGCTGTCGTGGGCCTGGGCAATACCACTTCCACCAATGCCTTTGGGACGTACAATACCAGCGGCACACCCCTGTTTTTTGTCGGCGACGACGGCCAGGCCGGTATCGGTACCGCTGCACCAGCCTACGCCTTGGACGTTACCGGCAACGATGCCATTCGTTTGCCGCGTGGCTCCACGGCACAACGACCCGCCAACAGTCCGGGCATTTTGCGCTTCAATACCACCGACAGCAAATTTGAAGGCAACGACGGCTCCGCCTGGGTGCAATTCGGCTCAGGCGGCTCGGGCGCGCCAACCGACGCCACTTTCCTGACGCTCACCGGCAACGCCACCCTGACCAACGAGCGCGTCTTGTCCGCCGGGGCCAATGTAAAAATGACCGACGGCGGGGCAAACAGTACCCTGACCATTGCCGCTTTGTCCGAAAAATTCGTGACGGGCGGGATCAATTCCCCGGCTCAACTGACCGGCAACCAAAACGACTGGTCGCCCACGGGCCTTTCCACGGCCAGCGTCATCCGGCTGTCCACCGACGCTACTTTCCGCATCATCACCGGTTTGGACGGCGGAGAGCCAGGCCGTCGCATTACCCTGATGAACGTGGGATCGTACACCGTCATGCTCAAAGACGAATCAGCATCCAGCAGCGCCGGCAACCGCTTTGCCTTTGATGCCCAGGACTGGTTTATCCTGCCGGGTCGCTCGGTCGAGTTGATCTACGATGCCACGGCCGCCGTCTGGCGCACCCTGACGGCCTTCGACTATTTTTCCGATTACGTGTTGAGCGCCCAATTCCGGCACGGCGTAGCCGGTACGACCGGTTCGGGCACCAACGGTGACTTTTTTGTAAAAGCCAACAC
This sequence comes from Thermoanaerobaculia bacterium, assembly GCA_023151335.1. GTDB lineage: Bacteria > Bacteroidota > Bacteroidia > Chitinophagales > Saprospiraceae > M3007. The sequence goes on from JAKLJF010001115.1 coordinate 1,266, forward strand.
GGGCGGCAGCGGTTCCGGCACGGGTGGCGGCCCCTGGGGACTGAGCGGGATTTCTACCTCCACCTCTGCCACGGGCAAAGGCTCCATCGGCGCAGCGTCCAACGCGATGGTGCGCTCCACGAACAACACCTATCTGCGCTACGCTACCTCGATCAGCCTCGACAATCTCTCGGACGGCACCAATACCTACACCACCCGCTGCGGCTGGATGGACGCCTCCAACCCTACGGGCGAGCCTTCCAACGGGGTGTACTTCCGCTACACCCACGGCACGAACTCGGGCAACTGGCAGTTCGTTGC
>JAKLJF010001116.1 GCA_023151335.1 Thermoanaerobaculia bacterium
AAGGGGAGGGGAGACGTAGAGGACGCCGCGTCTCCCCTCCCCTTCAGGGGAGGGGCCGGGGGTGGGGTTTCGCCGAGGAGGTCCTCTATCCGCAATATTTCCCCGTTAAAATGTACGCGGGTGTATCCTTTTTGCAACAAAAGGTTTAATTCCTGTTCCAGCGTGCGTTCCTTGTATTTCTGGCTGAAAGGGATCAACACCATGCCGCGGGCGCCGTCGGGCTGGCTTTTGATGAAATCAATAACGTCGCTCACTTCGTGTTTTTTCACCACTTCGCCGCTGACGGGCGAGTAGAATTTGCCCACCCGGGCAAAAAGCAGCCGCAGAAAGTCGTACACTTCCGTCATACTGCCCACGGTGGAGCGGGTGTTTCCGGTGGTCACGCGTTGTTCGATGGCAATAGCAGGGCATATTCCGCGGATATAGTCCACGTCCGGCTTTTTCATACGCCCCAGAAATTGGCGGGCATAGCTCGATAAACTCTCCACGTAGCGACGCTGCCCCTCGGCATAAAGGGTGTCCATGGTAATGCTCGACTTACCTGAGCCGGACACTCCAGTGACCACCACCAGTTTGTTTTTGGGGATTTTCAAATCCACATTTCGCAGGTTGTTCGCCCGCGCGCCTTTGATGGTAATATACCGGGGGTCTACCATATCCGTTTCCGGATTTTGCCCATTGGGGGCCGGGCTTTCTTTCATTTTTATCATGCGCAAGCAGCTAAGGGCGCAAATTTCGGGAAAAGGATGTTTGTAAAAAAATTTGTTTGAAAAGTTTTCCGGGAAAGCGGCGTTTTTAACTACACCCCACTCTCCACAACCCAAAAAACACCGCGAGCCAGAGCAATCCTTTAATAAAGAAAAACATAAACCCGGCTACGCCGAAGCGCCGGAGCCACGTCTTCCAGTCTTTTTTTTCCATGTTCAGTCGGTATTTTGACGCGTTCAGCGCCAGTGATTTGAAGGCCGGTGAAAGCCGGTTTATTTTTGTGGGGCCTGAATAAATGCGAAGACGCGATCGTTTGTTCTGAAAAAGGGACAAAAGAAGCGGAACAGGAGACAAATAAAAATGGATTTGTGCCATCTCCTATCTTTGCCCGTCAAAACATTAACTTTTTTATTGTCTGCTACTCCGCATGAAAAAAACACTTGCCGCCCTGGCATGCCTGCTCGGCTTAGCCCTGCTGACCATGCCCTCCAGTTGTTATTACGATAATGAAGAAGACCTGTACGGCCCCGGAACCGGTAATTGCGACACCACCACGATCCGGTACAGCGTGGAAGTCAAACAAATCCTGGCAGCCAACTGCAACAATTGTCATTTACCCGGTGGCTCCACCTATTCGGGCATTCCCTTTGAAACCCACGCCCAATTTCAGGAAGTGGCGCTCAATGGAAAATTGGTGGACCGCATCAACAACCAGGCCGCGCCCATGCCCCAAACCGGCCTGATGGATAAATGCTCCCGGCAAAAACTTGAAGCCTGGGTGAATGCCGGGGCGCCGAATAATTAAAATATTAATGGTTGGCGGGTTTCGGGTTAGCGGGTTTCGGGGTGTAT
>JAKLJF010001117.1 GCA_023151335.1 Thermoanaerobaculia bacterium
TACTTCTGGTGCAGCCTCATTTTTACGCCCGATACCTTACTTTCGCGCTCTGATCAATAAACTGCCTAAACGCTGCACATTAAAAAAATCCGCCACACCGCATGTTCACCAACGTAGAACCCGCCCTCGAACAGGAACTCCAGGGCATCCGCAACGCCGGTCTGTATAAAGAAGAACGCATCATCACCTCGCCCCAGGGGCCGGTGATCGACACCACCGCACAACAACACCTGCTGAATTTTTGCGCCAACAACTACCTCGGCCTGAGCAGTCACCCCGAAGTGATCGAAGCGGCTATCGAAGCCATCCGGACGCACGGTTTCGGCCTGTCGTCGGTGCGCTTTATTTGCGGCACGCAGGATATTCACAAGGAACTGGAAGGCCGCATCGCCGAATTTCTGGGTCAGGAAGATGCCATCCTGTACGCCGCCGCCTTCGACGCCAACGGCGGACTGTTCGAACCGTTGCTGGGTGAAGAAGACGCCATCATCAGTGACGAACTGAACCACGCCTCCATTATCGACGGCATCCGGCTGTGCAAGGCCCAACGCTACCGCTACAAACACAACGACATGAATGCCCTCGAAGACTGCCTCAAACAGGCCGCCGGGGCCCGCCGCCGCCTTATTTTTACCGACGGCGCCTTTTCCATGGACGGCACCATCGCCCAACTGGACAAAATCTGCGACCTGGCCGACAAATACAGCGCCATGGTAGGCATCGACGAATGCCATGCCACGGGCTTCCTCGGCAAAACCGGCCGCGGCACCCACGAATACCGCGGCGTGATGAACCGCATCGACATCATCACCGGCACACTCGGCAAGGCCCTCGGCGGCGCATCCGGCGGCTTCACGGCGGCTAAAAAAGAGATCGTGGACCTGCTGCGCCAACGCTCGCGACCTTACCTGTTCTCCAATACCGTGGCCCCGGCCATTGTAGGCGCCTCCATCAAAGTGCTCGACCTGCTCAGCGGCAGCACGGCCCTGCGCGACAAACTGGAACGCAACACCCAGTGGTTCCGCAAAGCCATGACCGAAGCCGGTTTCGACATCATTCCCGGCGAGCACCCCATCACCCCCATCATGCTGTACGAAGCGCCGCTGGCCCAGCAATTCGCCCGCGAACTGCTGGCTGAAGGCATTTACGTCATCGGTTTTTTCTACCCCGTGGTGCCGCAGGGGAAGGCGCGTATCCGCGTGCAGCTCTCAGCCGCGCACGAGCCGGAACACCTCGAAAAAGCGGTGTCGGCGTTTACGAAAGTGGGGAAAAAACTGGGGGTGACGAAGTGACAGCTCCGGGGGAGGACGTCCAATGTCCAAATTTGGAGCCAGGTTGTGTAATGTTTAATTTTGTGTATTCGTCGATATAAAACGGTTATTCAGCCCTCATTCGGGCGCTAAATGCAACGGTTTAGACCTGACCATGTCGGTTTAGGTCAATATTTAATCCGGGATGTAATGAGGGTATGAATCGATTCAGGCCCTCATTTTACCAAAATCAAACATTTTACCGTTCACTAAAATTGTAAATGTCTTTTCCGGGGAGGCATGAAAATT
>JAKLJF010001118.1 GCA_023151335.1 Thermoanaerobaculia bacterium
CAAAGTGAGCGAATTGACGACCCAAAAAGTCATCCTGACCAACACCATATATTATTTACTGAAATCCTGCGAACGCATTGCCGGCCACGCGGACAAGATCGGCGAACTGATGGCCGTATTGCCGCTGGGTGAAGTCCTCGACGCCAAAACGATCCTGGGCATCCTGATGGACGGCAAGAAGCGGGATACCCTGATCGACAACGGCAAACTGCTCGCCGGCGCGTTCGAGGGTAGTTGGTTGGGCAGAATCGAGATAAACGATTTGGCGCCCATCCTGGCAGAGGCCGGCATTGACTTCACTGCTTATGCCTACCTCGTAGAAGTGCTGAAAAAACACCTTCCGGAAGAACCTAAAACCCAGCTTCCCAATGGCTAAACGCGGCGGCAAAAACTTTAAAACGACCGTCGGGGCGGCGTTGGATGAAGTACAAGTAGAAATGCCAGCCCTCGAACAAATCCTCAACGGCATCCCCTTAGCCGGCGACGATATCCTGGCTGAGCTGCTCGACGCTACCTCGGACCGAACCGTAGAACCGGCCGTCCTGGCCGTGGCTGAAATCGTGGCCGCGCCCGGCGCTGAAATGCCCGAGGCCCTGCCCGAAGACCTCGGCGAAGAAACCGGCGCCCAGCCGGAGTTTATTGAGCGGGTAGAGGCCATTCGCCAAAAAGGCGTGCGCAGTTTGACGGAAGCCGAAGAAATCGCCAAACGGGAAATGCCCCAAAATACCCCCGAGGCCCCCGCCTTGATCGATGGTAATCCCCCCGAGGCCGTTTCGTCAGCCGGCAACCCGCCGGCTGACGCGCCTCCGCTGACCGCCCTGGACTCCGAACTGAACAGCATTGCCGCCCAGGAACTGGTGGACTGGTACGACATCCTCCAATCCGTACTGGCGGTGTGGTCCTACGACTTTTTCAGTACGCCCAGGAAGGCCGTGCAGACGGTCGAAGCGTTGTACCCGAAAATCGCCGCCGGAAAAGCGAATCCCGGCGAAAAGGCGCTGTACGAAAAGGCGCAGGAGGCGGTGCTCGGTTTTACAAAGCGCAAAACCTCCTTCGCCGAACAGGTAGCCATGAGCGAGGGATTGAAGCAGCGCACTGTGCGGCTATTGGACAAAATCCTCGAAGCGCGGCAGGTGCGTATCCCGCCGGAACTGCTGCTGGGCTTCCTGTTGCTCACGCCGTTGGTGGTCAATGGTGGTAAAATCCTGCTGGAAAAGATCGGTTTCAATAATGCGGATAGTATCCTGGACAAGTTTACCACGTTCGTAAACGCCCAGGAAGCCGGCTACTGGAACGACAAACAAACTTCTTCATAACCCCCAGGCCAGACCCCAAAACCCGGCCCCAAAAACCTTTTTTTAACCCTTCGCCCATGCAGTCGATATACGATGGACTGGACAACTCCAAAGACCCCAAACAACGGGATTACTGCTCCTTATGCGTCTTCGGCGACTTGGGCAAGGGCAAAAGCACCTTCATCCGGCAGCAAGCCAGGTTCTATATCGAGCGCACCCGCGACAAAAAAGTGCCCC
>JAKLJF010001119.1 GCA_023151335.1 Thermoanaerobaculia bacterium
CCGCTTCGTGGAGTGGCAGGGCTTGAACAGCACCAACGAAACCGTCACGCTTATCCCTTCGGGCGACACGGCGTTCACGGCGGTTTTTGTGCCGCACGATATCAGTATCATTCCTCCGGTCATCGCGTCGGACACCATCCTGGCCGCCTCCGCCTCGCCCTGGTACGGATTGCAGGATGTGCTGGTGCTGCCCGGCGTCCGTTTGAGCGTGGAAGCAGGGGCAACCCTGCTGCTGAGCGACGGTGTTTGCATCCACGTGCAGGGCGGCCTCCATCTGAACGGCACGCCCGGACAGCGCATCAGTATCCGTCCCGATCCCTCGCCCTCGGCCCGGCGCTCGTTTTACGGCCAGTCGGGCTATTGGGGAAGTATTATGGCAGAAGCCCCAACAGATAGCATTGTTGTCCGGTATGCCGACCTGCGGGGCGGCAGTTTCGGGCGAAACCGCGGCCGTCATTTTTCCACGATTTCCACCTACGATTGCCATTTACGGGTGGAACACTCGACCATTGCCGAAGGCAAAGCGCCGCTCATCGCAAGAGGCGGCAGCGCCCGCATTGCTCATTCGGAGTTTCATACTTTCCTGCGCTGCAACGGTTTTATCAGCCTCTACGATATGGACGCCCCGCTCATCGAACATAACGTTTTTAGGGGAAACCGGGCTGCCGATACCGACGCCATCGACCTGAAAGGCATCACCAACGCCGTCGTACGCTACAACGAGGTGTACGGTTTTCTCGGCTCGAACTGCGACGGCATCGATCTCGGCATTTATTCGCTGAACAACCTGCTGGAATACAATATCATACACGACTGCTCGGACAAGGGCATATCCATCGGCTCGCAGTCCAATGCGCTCATCCGCCGCAACCTGATTTACGACTGCGACCTCGGCGTTGCCGTTAAAGACAGCCTCTCCGTGGCCAATATCGACCAAAATACGTTCTATGGCAACCGCCATGCCGTGGCCTGTTATGAAAAAAGCGCCCTGCGGGGCGGCGGCAAAGCCAACGTGAAAAACACCATTCTGGCCGCTTCCGCCGACTCGGGCCTTTTTGCCGATGATAAATCCGTCATTCAGGTGAGTTACTCCCTCTCCGACCGGGAGGTATTATCGGGCACGGGCAACCTGTATGACGATCCTGCCCTGATTCACCCCTCCACGGGCAACTTCGAACTGGCTGCTCATTCGCCCTGCATCGACGCCGGCGATCCCTTTTCACCCCCTGATCCCGACGGCAGCCCCGCCGATATGGGCGCTTACTACACGCACACGGGCGATTACGGACTCACCCTGCACGTCAACGAGTTCCACTACCACCCGCCCTTCAACTATCCCAGCGGCGACTGGCTGGAATTGCACAACCGCACTGCCCAGGCCATTGAACTGCGCGACTGGAGCCTTGCGCACGGTATACAGCGTTTTGTTTTTCGCGAAAACGCGGTGATCGTGCCGGGCGGCTACCTCGTTGTTTGCCAGGACACCGCGCTTTTTAAAACCTATCACCCGGATGTCGCCCATATTTT
>JAKLJF010000111.1 GCA_023151335.1 Thermoanaerobaculia bacterium
AATGTTCAGGCTAATAACCCATTTTTAAAACAATTGTTTTATGTCATAGAAGCATACGCTTTTATCCGCCACGCCCCCTGCGCAGAAACTTGTCCTGAATCACCTCCTGAATCCGCCTTCCCTCCAGTTTCGTTTCCAGCCAGGAAATAATGTCGAGGTAGAGAAAGGGTCGCCGCTCGAAGGGGTCTTGCCGGAGGGGCAGCAGGCGGGTGTGCAGTTGACGGAACTCCTCCAGCAGATCGCCGCGACGCATGCCGGGAGTGCGGCGGAGGAAGTGGAGTATTTCGCGCTGCACCTGTTGCAGGTCTTCGATGTGCAGCAGAAAGCGGTACACCGAGCGGATCTGGTATTCCACCAGGGTTTCGTTGCCGAGTTCGTAGTGGGCGATCAGGTTCAGGATGCGGGCAAAGCACTGGATATCAGCGCGGTAATCGATCACCTTTTGGTTGATGATCTTGTTGAGGTAGTCAATAGCGCGGGCGTAGTCGTCATTGCCGAAATAGAGGCAGGCCATGCGGTAATAGAACACGAGGACGCGGTGGGCGTCCCAGTTATAGGTGTTGGTTTCAATACAGCGGGCCAGTTCGGGAATGAGCGCAACGCCTTCCGAAAAGGTGCCTTCGAGGTAGTGCCAGTTGATGCGGTGGAGGTAAAGATACAAGTGGTACAAGCCTTCCACATTCCGGTTTTGGGAAATATCCACCTCGCCGGGGAAGCGCTCCAGGACGGCCAGGTGTTCCAAAAACCGTTCGTAGCGCAGGCTGTGAAACAGCGTGCTCAACAGGTTATGCAGACCTTTCAGGTAAAGCGGCGCGTGCACGGTTTTCATGACGGGCTCCTGCGCAAACAGATCGACCCAACGCTGCGCGTAGCGAAAACAGGGTGCAAATTCCTGGCAAATATGGTACAGCCACACATAAGACTGGCAGTAATACACCCGGCCCATAAAATCCAGTTCCTCCCAGCGGATTTCAGGCAAACGGCCTTTGAAAAACGCCTGCACCTGCTGGTAGTCCTGCCGGTTGCGGATGAAGCCGCGTTTCAGGTAAAGGCCGTACATCTGCAGCGAAAGATTTGAAAATGCGCTTACACGCACCAGGCGCGTGTTCAGTTCATGGGTCTGTTCCGACAACTCCACGGCCCTGCCTTCGAGGCTGCGGGTGATGTACTGGGCTTCGATCAGCTTTTCAAATTCGAGGGCTTCGATGGCCAGTCCGATGTACTGGCAAGCCAGCGCCTGTTCCCGGGCGCGGGTGAGCCAGTCGAGGCTGTGGCGGTAAAGACCCTTGTCGTACAACACACGGGCATAGTCGATCATTTCCCGCACCTGAATGTCTTCGTTCCGGTTTTTACTGAGCAGGCGCAGGCTGGTCAGTATCTGGCGAAAGAGGTGGGCTTTTAAATTGGCCAGTTGCGTTTTTTTCAGCGCGGGAATTTTTTTCAGCAGGGCCGCCTCGTCATAGCCGCTTTTTTTGTCAAAAAAATCGAACATCTGCAAAAACAGCAATTCATCCGATGCCTGGTTGCGGGTAGCAAACAGTCGGAAGTGGCGTTTTTCAGCGCTGGTCATCGAGCGGATCAGTTGAATAAGGTCGTCGGTACGCTGTTTGGGCATCGTAAAAAAGCGTTCTGTAAAAATTTGATTGTCAACGCTTTATTTGGAAAGGAGAGCGGCCGGGATTTTGGAGTACCTGTTTTTTTTGATTTCTGCATGGCGAATGTACGCCGCTACCTTTGATTCATGGCAGAACGTATTCACATCTTCGACACCACCCTGCGCGATGGCGAGCAGGTGCCCGGGTGTAAATTAAACAGCGCACAAAAGATAGAAATTGCCCTGGCGCTCGAAGAACTCGGCGTCGACGTGATCGAGGCGGGATTTCCGGTATCCAGTCCGGGCGACTTCGACGCCGTCCGGCAGGTGGCCGGCGCTGTACGCCGCCCTGTCGTTTGCGGCCTGAGCCGCGCCGTGGAAAACGACATCAAAACCGCCGCCGGGGCCCTTGCAGGCGCCGTGCGCCCCCGCATCCACACCGGAATAGGCGTATCGGAAATACACATCCGCTACAAACTGCGCACCACACCGGAAGACATCCTGCACCGTGCCGCGGCTGCCGTGCGCTACGCCAAATCCTTCGTGGAAGACGTGGAGTTTTACGCCGAAGACGCCGGCCGAGCCGACAATGAGTTCCTGGCCCGGGTGCTGGAGGTTGCCATAAAGGCCGGCGCCACGGTACTCAATATCCCCGATACTACCGGCTATTGCCTGCCGGAGCAATACGGCGCCAAGATCCGCTATCTGATGGAAAACGTGCGCGGCATCGAAAAGGCCATCCTCAGCACCCATTGTCACAACGACCTGGGCCTGGCCACGGCCAATTCCATCGCCGGTGTTATTCAGGGCGCGCGTCAGATCGAATGTACGATCAATGGTATCGGCGAGCGCGCCGGCAATACCTCGCTCGAAGAGTCGGTTATGATACTGCGCCAGCACCCCGATCTGAAGTTTTTTACCGGCATCAACACCCGCCTGCTCAACCCCGTCAGCCAGTTGGTGTCGGAGAAAATGGGCATGCCCGTTCAACCCAACAAGGCCATCGTTGGGGCCAATGCTTTCGCGCACTCCTCCGGTATCCACCAGGACGGCGTCATCAAAAAACGCGAAACCTACGAGATCATCGATCCGCTTGAAGTCGGCGTCGACCATTCCAGGATCGTGCTCACGGCCCGCAGCGGCCGCGCGGCGCTGGCTTACCGGGCCAAAAACCTGGGCTGCAACCTCACCAAAGACGAATTGGACCGGGTGTACGCCGCTTTTCTGGAAGTAGCCGACCGGAAGAAAGAGGTGGATGACGCGGATTTGGGCGTGTTGCTGGAACAGTACGTAGTGTCCGCTATCGCTTAGGTTTTAAAAACAATTGGTGTTTAAAAAAAATGTACAAAACGCTTTTTGATAAAATCTGGGACGCCCACCTCGTCGCCATCGCCGAAGGCGGCCAGGATGTGCTGTATATCGACCGTCATTTCATCCACGAAGTGACCAGTCCGCAGGCCTTCGACGGTTTGCGCGCCCGCCGTTTGCCGGTTTTCCGGCCTGGGCAAACCATTGCCACGGCCGACCACAACGTGCCTACGCGAAATCAGCATTTGCCCATTCAGGAACTATTGTCGCGTTCGCAGGTAGAAAAACTGGGTGAAAACTGCGCCGAATTCGGGGTGGAATTATACGGTTTGGGACATCCGTACCAGGGCATCGTGCACGTCATCGGGCCCGAACTCGGTATCACCCAACCCGGCCAAACCATTGTTTGCGGCGACAGCCACACCTCCACGCATGGTGCGTTCGGGGCCATCGCTTTTGGCATTGGCACCAGTCAGGTGGAACAAGTGCTGGCCACCCAATGCCTCCTATTGAAAAAACCGAAACGTATGCGCATCACCGTGGACGGCCATCTGGCGCCCGGCGTATTGTCCAAAGACATCATTCTGTACATTATTGCCCAACTGGGCGCGGCAGGCGGCACGGGCTATTTTGTCGAATACGCCGGCAGCGCCATCCGGGCCCTGTCGATGGAAGCCCGCATGACCATCTGCAATATGAGCATCGAGATGGGCGCCCGCGGCGGTCTCATTGCTCCCGACGACATTACCTTTGACTATCTGCGCGGCCGCGCTTTCGCCCCGGAAAGCGATGCTTTCGAAACGGCGGTGGAGCAATGGCGGGAGTTGTACAGCGACCCCGGCGCCACGTTCGACCTCGAACACGAGTTCCGGGCTGAAAACATCGCTCCCATGGTGACTTACGGCACCAATCCGGGTATGGGCATCCGGGTCAACGAGCCGATCCCAATCGCCCCCGCGCCCGGCGACAGCATAACTTCGTTCGGTAAATCGCTCGAATACATGGGATTCAATCCCGGCGAAAAGCTGCTTGGCAAACCCGTGCGTTACGTGTTCATCGGCAGCTGTACCAATTCGCGCATCGAAGACCTCCGCCTGGTGGCGCAGTTTGTAAAAGGCAAACAAAAAGCGCCCGGCGTATCGGCCATGATCGTGCCCGGATCGCAACAGGTGGCCAAACAAGCCAAAGCGGAAGGACTGGACGCCGTTTTCGCCGCCGCCGGTTTCGACTTCCGGGAGCCCGGTTGCTCGGCCTGCCTCGGCATGAACGAAGACAAGGTGCCGGCGGGCGAATACTGCGTCAGCACTTCCAACCGCAATTTCGAAGGCCGGCAGGGGCCCGGGGCGCGCACCATCCTGGCCAGCCCGCTGACGGCTGCCGCCGTGGCTGTGGCCGGCGAAATTGTGGATGTCCGAAATTGGACAAACTGAATCGGAATTAATTCTGTACGAATATTGAACAGAAAACATGGAAAAATTCGCCACCATCCGCTCCACCGCCGTCCCCCTCCCCATCGAGGAGGTGGACACCGACCAGATCATTCCCGCGCGTTTCCTGAAAGCCACCACCCGCGAAGGCTTCGGCGACAACCTGTTCCGCGACTGGCGTTTCCACTCCGATGGCGGCGCTAAAACGGATTTTGTGCTGAACAACCCGCTCTATCAGGGGAAAATCCTGGTGGCAGGCAAAAACTTCGGTTGCGGCAGCAGTCGCGAACACGCCGCCTGGGCGCTGGGCGATTATGGTTTCCGGGTAGTGGTGTCGAGTTTTTTTGCCGATATTTTTAAAGGCAATGCCCTGAACAACGGCTTGTTGCCCGTACAGGTTTCGCCGGCTTTTTTACACGATATTTTTATGGCAATAGAAGAAAACCCGAAAAGTCAATTTACCGTAGACCTTGAAAACCAAACATTTACCATAAACGCCTCCGGCCGCTCGGAAACCTTCCCCATTGATCCTTTCCGCAAAATGTGCCTGCTCAACGGTTACGACGACCTGGATTTTCTGCTGAGTTTGCGGGACAAGATCGAGGCGTATGAGTTGCGGCGCAAACCTGTTCCTGTTGAAGAAACAATTTAATAACCATGCACACCACCAAACACATCGCCGTCCTGCCCGGCGACGGCATCGGCCCGGAAGTAACGGCACAGGCCGTCAATGTGCTGCAAGCGGTTTGCGAACGCTTCGGACATACTTTTACCTATCAATATGCCGACGTGGGCGCCATCGCCATCGAACGGCACGGCGACCCCTTGCCAGAGTACACGCTCGACAGCTGCCTGGCCGCCGACGCTATTTTGTTCGGGGCTATCGGGCATCCGCGTTACGACAATGATCCTTCCTCACCCGTGCGACCCGAACAGGGCTTGCTGCGCTTGCGGAAAAGCCTGGGCCTGTTCGCCAATATCCGCCCCGTAACCCTATATCCCAGCCTGGTGCATCTTTCTCCCTTGAAGGAAGAAAAAGTACGCGGCGTCGATTTCGTCATTTACCGGGAACTGACCGGCGGCATTTATTTCGGCGACAAGGGACAAACCCCCAGCGGCGCCTATGACCACTGCGTGTACACCGAACCGGAAATCCTGCGCATCGCCCGGCTGGCCTTCGGGCACGCCCGCCGGCGCCGCAAAAAAGTCACCCTGGTGGATAAGGCCAACGTATTGGAAACCAGCCGCCTGTGGCGGAAAGTAGTGAGCGCTCTCGCGGCAGCCGAGTTCCCCGACGTAACGCTCGACTGGATGTACGTGGACAATGCGGCCATGCAGATCATCCAGTTCCCGGCCACCTTCGATGTCGTGCTCACGGAAAATATGTTCGGCGACATCCTGTCCGATGAAGCCAGTGTGCTGGCCGGTTCGCTGGGTATGCTGCCCTCTGCCTCCGTGGGTGAAAAGACGGCGCTTTTCGAACCGATCCACGGCTCCTATCCGCAGGCAGCCGGACAGGATATCGCCAATCCCGTAGCGGCGATCCTCTCGGCGGCAATGCTGCTCGATCATTTTGGCCTGCCGGCAGAAGCAGCCGCCGTCCGGGATTCGGTGCAGGCTGTGCTGGAAGCCGGGATCGCAACAACCGATTTGCAAACGGGCAAAGTCAGCCGTTGTTCGGAGGTAGGACAAGCGGTAGCGGGAATGGTTAAAGCCGGCGTTAACGTTTACGAAACTTTCAAAGTTTCGTAAACGTATACCTGCCTGAAACAAAAAACAAACACTATGTACTTCACCGATCAGACCATTGCCTTTCTGGACGGCAAATGGATAAAAGCAAAAGACGCCGTCACCGGCATGTATGCACAAACCCTGCACTACGGCAACGGCGTATTCGAAGGCATCCGCTAAAATTACACAGCGGAAGAATTGACTGATCTCTCGTATCAGTTGTTGTCAAAAAACGGATTTACCGATGCCTATATCCGTCCGCTCGTATTTACCGGCCCTAACATGTCGCTCACTCCGCCGGAGGCCAGCCACCTGTTTATTTGCGCCTGGCGCTGGGGCAAATTGCTGGGCGACAACCTGGTGAATGTGGCCACATCCTCCTTTTGCCGGCCGCACCCGAAATCCTGTTTTATCGATGCCAAGGTGGTTGGGCATTACACGAATTCCATTCTGGCTACCACGGAGGCAAAACGCAAGGGTTTCGACGAAGCCCTGCTGCTCGATGTAAACGGCTACGTATCGGAAGGGCCGGGGGCTAACTTTTTTATGGAACGGAACGGCATCCTGTATACGCCGCCGTTGGGCAACATCCTGCCGGGAATCACCCGCCGGAACGTGCTCGATATATGTCAAAAGGCAGGCATTCCCGTGCGGCAGCAATCATTTTTACCCGAAGACGTATATGGCGCTGACGGGGCTTTTTTCGTCGGCACCGCCGCCGAAGTTACCGGCCTGGCCAGCCTCGACGGGAAAAAATTCCGCCGCGCCTGGAAAAACACCTTTGGCGCAGCCATTCAAAACCTGTACAAAGCGCGGGTTTTGCAGGAGGAAAAAATAGAAGCTTTTATCTGATGGAAATGAAAAAATACAGCCACCTCGTTACGCTCGACGACTCGCAGCCCGGCAGCCAGGCCATGTTATACGGTGTTGGCCTGAGCGATGCCGATATGCAGAAGCCGCTGGTGGGCATCGTGAGCAACTGGTATGAAGGCAACACCTGCAACATGCACCTGCGTCAGCTGGCTGCCGCAGTGAAGCGCGGTGTCAAACGGGCCGGACTGGTCGGACTGGAATTTACCACCATCGGCATCAGCGACGGCATCACCAACGGCACCGAGGGCATGCGCTACTCGCTGGTATCCCGCGAATTGATCGCCGACAGTATCGAGGCCGTGGTGGCCGCGCATTATTACGACGCCGTGGTGACCATTCCCGGCTGCGACAAAAACATGCCCGGCGCCCTGATGGCCATGATCCGTCTGAACCGTCCTTCATTAATGGTGTATGGCGGCACTATCGCCACCGGGGAATACCAGGGGAAAAAACTGAACATTGTCAGCGCTTTCGAAGCATTGGGAGAGAAATATGCGGGTACGATCACACCGGAAGACTTTCGCCAGGTGATCCGCCACGCTTGTCCGGGGCCGGGCGCCTGCGGCGGTATGTACACGGCCAATACGATGTCCTCCGCCATTGAAGCGCTTGGTCTGTCGTTGCCCTACAGCGCTTCCAATCCCGCCGTGGGAGAGGCCAAACAACGCGAGTGCGCCGCCGCCGGCAAAGCCCTGCGCCACCTGCTGGAGCAAGATATCAAACCTCTGGATATCCTCACCCGCGAATCGTTTGAAAACGCCTTGCGGCTGGTAACCGTACTTGGCGGCAGCACCAATGCCGTACTGCACCTGCTGGCTATTGCCCGCACGGCAGGTATCCCGTTCACCCTGAACGACATTCAACAAATTTCTGCCCAAACGCCCGTACTGGCCGATTTGAAACCTTCCGGCAAGTACCACATGGAAGACGTACACGAAACAGGCGGCATACCGGCTGTGATGAAATACCTGCTGTCGGAAAAATTGCTGCATGGCGATTGTCTCACGGTAACGGGCAAAACCATCGGGGAAAATCTGGCCCGTGTACCGGGTTTGCCGCCAGATCAAAACATTATTGCCGCCGTAAATCATCCGCTGCAAACACAAGGACACCTTCGAATTCTTTACGGCAACCTGGCCGAACAAGGCAGCGTGGCCAAGATCAGCGGCAAGGAAGGCGAGCGCTTTGAGGGGCCGGCCATAGTGTTCGACAACGAATTTGAGTGCATCGAGGGCATCCGTTCCGGGCGGGTACAGCCAGGACACGTGGTGGTGATCCGATACGAAGGCCCGAAAGGCGCGCCGGGTATGCCCGAAATGCTCAAACCCACTTCTGCTATCATGGGCAAAGGTTTGGGCAGCAGCGTGGCGCTCATCACCGACGGGCGTTTCTCCGGCGGCACCCACGGATTTGTCGTCGGGCACATCACCCCTGAAGCCTTCGACGGCGGCCTTATCGCCCTGCTGCAGGACGGCGACCGCATTACCATCGACGCCAAAACCAACCAGATCACCGCCCACCTCAATGAAGATGAAATAACCCACCGCCGCCAGCACTGGACAGCGCCGGACTTCAAGGTCAAAAAAGGTATCCTCTACAAATATGCAAAACAAGTATCCTCTGCCAGCACCGGCTGCACAACTGACGGCTAAGCCGGAAGACGATGGACGGTGGACGACGGACGACTTGCAGGCCGCTGTGCCACCGCTAAGCGAGATTGGAAACCCGGACTTAGGCGATACCACCGTCCATCGTCCACCGTCTACCGTCTACCGTCCACCGTCCACCGTCTACCGTCCACCGTCCACCGTCTACCGTCCACCGTCTACCGTCTACCGTCCACCGTCTACCGTCCACCGTCCACCGTCCACCGTCTCGGGTTCGGAAGCCGTGATGCATGCCCTGCTCGGCGAAGGAGTAACCACCCTGTTCGGTTACCCCGGCGGCGCCATCATGCCCATCTATGATACTTTGTACGATTATGCCGATCGGCTGCATCACGTGTTGGTTCGCCACGAACAGGGCGCCATACACGCCGCCCAGGGATACGCGCGGGCTTCGGGGCGCGTAGGCGTGGTGTTCGCCACCAGCGGCCCGGGGGCTACCAACCTCGTTACCGGCCTGGCCGACGCGCTCATTGACAGCACACCGGTGGTATGTATCACCGGACAGGTATTCGCCCATTTGCTCGGCACCGATGCCTTTCAGGAAACGGACGTGATCAACATCACCACGCCGGTGACCAAATGGAACTGCCAGGTGACCGATGCGGCAGAAATACCCTCGGCGCTGGCCAGGGCCTTTTATATTGCCCGCAGTGGCCGCCCTGGTCCCGTGGTGGTAGATATTACTAAAAATGCACAACTCCAGCAGTTTGAATACACCGGTTATACGCCCTGTCGCCATATTCGCAGTTACCGGCCCAAACCCCTCATCCGGCAGGAATACCTCCGGGAAGCAGCCGAATTGATCAATGCATCCGAACGGCCTTTGGTGGTTTTTGGCCAGGGGGTTATCCTGGGCAATGCGGAGGCTGAATTCCGCAGTTTTATTGAAAAGGGAGGTCTACCAGCTGCCTGGACGATCCTCGGTCTGAGCGCCCTGCCTTCCGCTCATCCGCTCAATGTGGGCATGTTAGGTATGCACGGCAACTACGGCCCGAACCTGCTCACCAACGAATGCGATGTGCTCATCGCCGTCGGCATGCGTTTCGACGACCGCGTGACCGGTCGCCTCGACAAATACGCCAAACAGGCAAAGGTTATTCACCTGGACATAGATCCGGCAGAGATCGACAAAAACATCAAAGCAACCGTGCCTGTATGGGGCGACTGCAAGGAAACCCTGCCCCTGCTGACCGCCCTTTTACAGGAAAGATCACATCCCGGATGGCTGCAACGCTTCCGCGACTGCGACCGGCAGGAACATGAAACGGTAATCCAAAATGAATTATACCCGGAAACCGGACCGCTGACTATGGGCGAGGTGATCCGGCTGATCAATGAAATGACCGGCAGCGCCGCCGTCATCGTCACCGATGTGGGGCAACACCAGATGGTTGCCTGTCGTTACGCCCGGGTCAACTGCAGCCGCAGCAACATCACCTCCGGGGGCTTGGGCACCATGGGTTTTGCCCTCCCGGCGGCCATTGGCGCCAAATTCGGCGTACCCGGCCGCACCGTTATCGCCATAGCCGGCGACGGCGGCTTTCAGATGACCCTCCAGGAACTGGGTGTGATCCAGCAATCGGGCCTGAACCTGAAGATCATCATTTTGAACAACCAGTTTCTCGGCATGGTGCGGCAATGGCAGGACTTGTTTCACGAGCGCCGCTATTCGTTCGTCGATATTGTCAGTCCCGATTTTGTGGCCGTGGCCGGCGGTTATGGTATTCCCGGCCAGCGGGTCGAACAGCGCGAACGGCTGGCCGGCGCGCTGCAAACCATGCTGGAGCACGACGGACCTTATTTGCTGGAAATTATGGTGGGCAAAGAAAATAACGTATTTCCGATGGTGCCGCAGGGGTGTGGGGTCGCGGAGATCCGGCTCCGGTAGTACGGCATTTATGCCGGCCCGGCCAAGGCCCTTCAGGGCCGATTAAATAAGATGATTAGAAAAAACGGCCTTAAAAAGGCCTTTACCAAGGCCCCGTGGCTTCGGGGCGCTACCGGCACATGACCAAACAAGAATACACCATCACCGTCTACACCGAAAATCAGGTGGGCTTGCTCAATCGTATCGCCATCCTGTTTTCCAGAAGAAAAATAAACGTGGACAGCCTGAACACTTCTCCCAGCGAGGTGGAAGGGATACACCGGTTCACTATAGTGATCAACGAAACCGAGGATATGGTGCGCAAACTGGCCCGGCAAATGGAAAAACAGGTGGAAGTCCTGCGCGCTTTTTACAA
>JAKLJF010001120.1 GCA_023151335.1 Thermoanaerobaculia bacterium
ATTTTTCATTTTAACGCCAACAGCATGAACGCACATAAAAAAACCCGCATCGCGGCAACGATGACGGGCACAAATGAAGCAGGAACGCCCGACAAAGATAATGCCGTTCCCGCATCATCTTCAATACTTCGGCCAAACTGCGATATTTTCACCTATCGCCATTTATACCAACAACTCGAAGCCGATCTACTTGCCGTTTTTAAGCGCAAATTTTCACGGTTCCAACGATTGCAAACCGATTTGGGCAGGCCTGGTATTTTCGATTGGCCGGAAGCCCAGGCAAAGAAATTGCATGACGATGCCGCCGAACTCAAACGGGAACTTGACATCATGGTTGCCATGCGTGACTACCTGGAAGGGCTGACTGATTTCAGTATCGAATCATGGGGCCGCCTGTCTGACAGGTGTATGATCCTGGAAGAGGAAAACGCTATTCTTCGCGCCCAGCTGCGAAGTACGGAAAAATCAGAAATGGGGCTAATTGCTGCC
The DNA here is from genome assembly GCA_023151335.1 of Thermoanaerobaculia bacterium. Taxonomy (GTDB): domain Bacteria; phylum Bacteroidota; class Bacteroidia; order Chitinophagales; family Saprospiraceae; genus M3007. Next base: position 490 of record JAKLJF010001120.1, read on the forward strand.
CTGGGCGCCGCCCTGGAAATTGTTGACGACCTGCAAACCCGTATCACTCACCTGCAAAATACTGCCGGCCATGAAAGAAGCATCTAACGATTTCGAGCAATACAAACAGCAACGCGGCGAAGGGTATAGCGAAGCCAGCGCGCCCGACCTGGAACCCACGGAGGCCGGCACTCAGGCCGCGCCGCACCGGGAAATATTGTTACGGCTGCTATCAATGGTAAAGCCGGTTGACTTCCGGAAAATGGCCGGACTTGAAGAAAAGCCCGATGAGAAATTGCAGAAAAAACATTACATCGTCGTATCCGTGGAAGAGGTGCTACGGTTGGCACGGTTGAATAACTGGGCGCTATGTCGCAACGGCGATTTGCTGTATCTGTATAACGGCGCATATTGGAGCCAATTAACAGCCGATGAGGTGCAAACCTTTTTGGGCGAAGCGGCGCGAAGTATGGGGATTGACCGTATTGACAGCTGTCACTATGAATTCCGGGAAAAGTTGTATAAACAGTTTCTTGCCGTCGCCTACCTTCCGAAGCCGGAGCCAAACAGAGGCAGCGTATTAATCAACCTGCAAAACGGTACCCTGGAAATAAGCCGGGATGGGGCAAAGCGGCGGGATTTTCGCGCCGAAGATTTCCTTACCTACCAACTGCCGTTTGCCTACGATCCGGACGCCGCCGCGCCGGTATTTCACCGCTACCTGAACGAGGTGCTACCCGATGAGGAAAAGCGGCGCGTAGTGGCGGAATACCTGGCCTACATTTTTGTAAAACCGTCGTTCCTGAAACTGGAAAAAGCATTGATATTGTACGGTTCCGGAGCGAACGGCAAAAGCGTTTTGTTTGAAGTGGTGGAGGCGCTATTAGGCAGGGAGAATGTCTCTAATTACTCCCTGCAAAGCCTGACAGACGATAAAGGTTACAGCCGGGCTAAGATCGTCGGAAAACTGGTAAACTATGCCAGCGAGATAAACGCAAGCCTGGAAGCCGCCGTATTTAAAGCCCTGACTTCCGGCGAACCCGTGGAAGCGCGGCTACC
>JAKLJF010001121.1 GCA_023151335.1 Thermoanaerobaculia bacterium
GGATTGACGAATGTGGTCGATGCCGGGAAAAAACGCCAGGAACCAACCGCGGGGAAGGTGTTATTCAGGCCCAACAGCACCTTCCTGCCTTCCACGATGTCGATGGTGGAAACGCTGTTACTGCCGTTGGCATCAGCGGCGAGAATTTTCCAGGGTGAGTCGAGCAGGTCAAGACCGAGTACGTGTTTGTTAACTATTGACAGGTCGAAAGTGGTGATACCGTTTACGTCGTTGGTGTCGCGTTCGGGGGCGACGGTATAATTTTGGCCGGGTGTCAGGTTCGAAAAGACATAATTCCCGGCAGCGTCGGTACGGGTGGTGGCGGTGGCGCCACCCGACAATTTCACTACTACATTGGCCATAGGCATGCCCCAATGGGTTTGGATCTGGCCGCTGATGCTCAGCGTGGCAGGAGCAGGTTGTGGGTAACCATTTTGCGTCAAAGCGGTCGTATTGCCCGGGTCGAGCCATTCTTTCAGACGGGCAGCGGGAGAGGCGCCCTGATCCCAGGACAGGTCGAAACGGCCGAAATAAATGTTAAATACCGTACATTGGTCATAATTACCGCCGTGTAGCTGGCCTACTATCCGTTTATTCGGATCGAACAAAGGGCTGCCCGAAGATCCGGGTTGGTAAATGCCTTCGTCGGGAATGACTTTCCAGTGGGTGTTTGCGGGACTGGTGCCAAATCCCGGTCCCCAGTTAACGGTTTGAGGATGGATGGTGGCGGCATTGTTGTCTTTGGATATTTTTTTGATATCGCCCACCGGATGGTGGATGAAAGTGGAGTTGGGCACGAGGGAATTCGTTGCGGCAGTACGGTTCCATCCGTTGAAATACACCCCGTAGTTAGCAGGGATAGGATTGAGTTTCAGGAGCATAAAATCCGTTTCATCGCGATAGGCAATGCGCTGGCAGCCCAGCACCGATTTTGGCGTGGGTTCGGCGCCGGGATTGGCGCAGGTGGGCGCTTCGTAATCAAAATCGAAGCGCCATACACTGAAATCAGGCGATTGTCCGATCAGCTGACAATGGTGAGCCGAGAGAACATACGGTTCGCCGGAGCCGCTGGTATTGGCGATCAGGGAGCCGGAACACCAGCCGGCGCCGTTGGAAAAGATCATCAGTATCCGGGCTATGCCTTTTTTTTCTGTTTGCCAGTCTTGTCCGAGCGTACAGTTTATATTGACGTTGCAACCCAGCGACTGGCCAAAATCGTCGGGTGACCCGGCAGGCAGGTTGCCCGACGGATCATACACGTAATCCACGCGGTTCAGGTGGATTTTTGCCTGGCCTTTTACAGCCGCGGGTTCATGGTATTCTACAATTGCCTTTTCGCCCGGCAATACGCCAATCATAAATTTGCCGGAAGGCGTACAACTCCGCACCGTGTAGGCGCCGAATACCTGTTTTTTATCCGCATTGTATGCATAAAACCGCCCGTCCGCGGGCAAAACAAATTGATCGAACAGGAGGATCAGCCCGCGCGCTTTTGGCGACTGCACCGTGCAGCGCCAGACGCGGTC
>JAKLJF010001122.1 GCA_023151335.1 Thermoanaerobaculia bacterium
GTAGCCTGCTTTGGCGATAGCCTTTTGAATGGCATCCGTCGTGGTTTTTTTCTCGTCGAAGGTCACTGCCAGCAAATCGGTGTTCATGTCCCAGGTTGCGGTGGTCGCGCCCGCGCCGAGAGCCGCTTTTTCGATGGTTTTTTTGCACATCCCGCAATTGCCCAATACTTTGAACTGGGCGTTCTGGGGAGGAGCGGTTGCCGCCGACTGTTGTGCGAATGCAGATTGACCCAAGAAGGCCACGAAGCAGAAAATTATCAGATTTTTCATGTTTTTAAAATTGAATTGATTGAATGTGAAAGAGAAGATGAAATGGGCAGTGGAACAAATGGAGTTTTAGTGGCCGCTGTGTCCTTCGTGTCCGTCCGATGTGGCCTGACCTTCCGCCACCTGCACTACGAAATCAGCCGTATGTACTTTGCCCTCAGTCTGGAATTGCAGCCAACCGCGATAAGTGCCGGGCTTGGCGAAAGTGGTATGGATGTCCAATTTGCCGCCTTCGGCCGAGGGGTGGGTGTGGACGAACTCTTTGGAGGCTACTTCCACGAGCACGAGATGGGCCTTTTCACCCAAATAGTTCTCGAAAGTAGCTGGGTCAACGGGCTTGCCGCCTTGTTTGATGGTCACCGGGATATGTTGCTGGCTGCCCGTGGTGAAGCCGCTGCCGCCGTGCCCGGCTTCCATCGTGAGGGTGAAACCGTCCACAGTGGTGGTCATTTTCGGTTGGGTATATGCGACGGTTCTGGAGGGAGTCCCGGCCACGGTGAGTTCGGTTTTGTTCACCTGATTCAGGCCGCCGGTAGGTTTGTAATCCGTAAATGCCCAGTATTTGCCGCCGGCCTCAAAGCGTGTTTCGTTGTGCCCGCGACCGTTGGTGAAGTTTTCTCCCGAGGCCAGCACTTTAATGTCGTAGCTGCCCGAGGCCGAAAATTCCGGGTGGATATGGTCGAACCAGGACAGGTCATCGCTCACGAGGATGAGGTGCATCTTTTTCTCATGCACGAGGTCGAGCGGCACGGGCGCACTTTCGTTGCCTTTGATTTTTGGCGTAAACGACAGCATGCCCGCCTTGCCGGCTTCGAGTTGGGGTGGATTGGCCGTGAAGGCCGTGAAATACTCGGCCTTGTTGGCTTCCGTTTCGGCCTTCACCGGCTCCAAATTCATGTTGCAGACGGGACAAGTGCCGGGCTGGTCGTAGGTCTTGCCCTTTTCGCAGTTCATCGGGCAGATGTATTTCGTACCGGGGGCAGCGGCTTCGGTCGTTTGGGCTTTGTGTTTGGAATGGTCGTTTTTGCAGGCATTGAACGCCACGACCGACAGCGCGAGCGCAAGGCCCGCGATGAACATATTTTTCATAAAAAATTGAAATTGAGAGTGTTGGAAATAGGGCTGAAAAGTGAATAGACAGATTTGAGCGACTTAGAAACAAATTGTTCTAAATCATATCAATCGTTCCAAACCTTTCTAAACCAGAAAAATGGGCACACGTCGGGCTGACGCGGCATCAGGCGCCGATCTTGGGCGG
>JAKLJF010001123.1 GCA_023151335.1 Thermoanaerobaculia bacterium
GCCATCCTCGGCGCCGCGCTGAACGCAACGGCCATCGAAATTTGGACCGATGTGGACGGTGTGCTCACCGCCGACCCGCGCCGGGTGAAAAAAGCTTTTACCCTGCCCGCCATGACCTACCGGGAAGCCATGGAAATGAGTCATTTCGGAGCCAAGGTGATCTACCCGCCCACCATCCGGCCGGCCCTGGCCCAGGATATCCCGTTGATCATAAAAAACACATTCAACCCTTCTTTTCCGGGCACCTTCATCAGCACCAAAGCCGATCCGGGCGATCACCCCGTGAAAGGCATTTCGAGCATCAACCAGATCTGCCTGCTCACCTTGCAGGGCGGCGGTTTGTTCGGCGTACCGGGTATCGCGGCCCGCCTGTTCGGGGCCATGGCGCAGGCCGGCGTCAACGTGGTGCTGATCACGCAGGGCTCCAGTGAAAGCAGCATCACCTTTGCCGTGTCGCCCGCCCACGCCGCGGCGGCCAAAAAAGCGGCGGAAACAGCGTTTGTGCACGAACTGCGCGACGGGCTGGTTGAGCCCCTGAAAATTGAAAGCGAACTTTCGGCGGTAGCCATTGTAGGCGAAGGCATGCGCTACCTGCCGGGTATTTCCGGACGCCTGTTTTCGGCATTGGGCAAAAACGGTATCAACGTGGTGGCCATCGCCCAGGGATCGAGCGAACTGAACATCTCGGTGGTGGTTCCCGCTGCCGACGAAACCAAAGCCCTCAACGCCATCCACGACGCCTTTTTCCTCTCGGACACCAAAACCGTGCACCTGTTCGTCGTGGGCGTGGGACTTATCGGCAGCACATTGCTGGAGCAGATCAGACAACAGGCCGGATTTTTACGCGAAAAACGGAGCCTGGAAATCAAGGTGGCCGGCCTCGCAAACAGCCGGAAAATGATCTTTTCCGAAGCCGGCATTGACCTCGAACACTGGCGCGAAAAACTCGAACAGGCGGCGGAAACCTTTTCCATGCACCGTTTCGTGGAGTTCATAAAAACCCTCAATTTACCCAATGCTATTTTTCTCGACAATACGGCTTCCGAGGATGTTGCCGGTTTTTACGAAAAAATTCTGGACGCCAGTATTTCCATCAGCACGCCCAACAAACTGGCCGCCTCCTCACCCTGGCTGCACTACCAGCGCCTCAAACAACTGGCCGCCAAACGCGGCGTACACTGGCGCTATGAAACCAACGTGGGCGCGGGTTTGCCCATCATCACCACCCTCAACGACCTCATCCAGTCCGGCGACCGCATCCTGAAAATCGAAGGGATCTTGTCCGGCACCCTGTCCTTTATCTTCAACAACTTCAGGGCGGGCGTCCGTTTTTGCGAGATTGTCAAAGAAGCCAAACGCCTCGGCCTCACCGAACCCGATCCGCGCGACGACCTCTCCGGCGCCGACGTGCGCCGCAAACTGCTCATCCTCGCCCGCGAGGCCGGCCTGCCGTTCGAAGCCAACGATATCCGGCTGGAGCAACTCCTGCCCCATGCCTGCCTGGTGGTGCATACCGTGGAAGAG
>JAKLJF010001124.1 GCA_023151335.1 Thermoanaerobaculia bacterium
TATTGCCCTCACGCCTGCAAGCGCGAATTTTCCATCCGTTTTTGCAACTTATTTGCCTGAACCATACTCCAATGCCGGGTGTTAATTCCTGACTTTAATTGACCACCTAACCTGCCCGCACCAGGCGGGGCGCTTCCATTAACTTTCAAACACAGTAACGCATGAAACGACTTTTAATGCTGGTCTTGCTGGCCACCTTTCTCTCGCCTGCCCTTTTCAGCCAAAGCCAGTATCCCACTTACAACCCCGACGACATCAACATTCCTTACAAGAAGTTCACCCTGCCCAACGGCCTTCGCCTGATCGTACATGAAGATCACAAGGCGCCTATTGTGGCGGTGAACATCTGGTACCATGTCGGCTCGAAAAATGAAAAACCGGGCAAAAGCGGCTTCGCCCACCTGTTCGAACACCTGATGTTCAACGGCTCGGAACACTTCAACACCGACTATTTCCAGGCCCTCGAAGCCATCGGCGCTACCGACCTGAACGGTACCACCAACGAAGACCGCACCAACTATTTCCAGAACGTGCCCGTGGGCGCGCTCGACCAGGTGCTCTGGCTTGAAAGCGACCGCATGGGGCACCTGCTCGGCGCAATCGACCAGGCAAAACTCGACGAACAGCGCGGCGTGGTGCAGAATGAAAAACGCCAGGGTGAAAACCAGCCCTATGCCAAAGGGTACGACATCGCTCAAAAGGAAATGTACCCGCCCCACCACCCCTACGGCCACACCGTGATCGGTGAAATGGCCGACCTCAATGCCGCCAGCCTCGAAGACGTGCACGAATGGTTCAAGTCGTACTACGGCGCGGCCAATGCCGTACTGGTCATTGCCGGCGACATCACGCCCGATGCTGCTTATGAAAAGGTATTGAAATACTTCGGCAACATCCCCGCCGGCCCCACGATCGCCCGTCCGGGGGTTAACATCCCTGTTCGCAACTACGATACCCGCGCCACTTACCAGGACCGGGTACCGGAAGAACGTATCAACATGATCTGGCACATGCCGCAATGGGGCACCCAGGAAACCGTTTGGCTCGACCTGGCTACCGACGTGCTGGCCGCCGGCAAAAACAGCCGTTTGTACAAAAAACTGGTCTACGAAAAACAGATCTGTTCCCAGGCCTTCGCTTTTGTCAACCCCGCTGAAATTTCCGGCGAGTTTATCATACAGGCCAATGTAAAGAAAGGCAAATCGCTGGAAGAAGTGGAAGCGACGATCAATGAGATTCTGAACGAGTTTATCGCCAACGGTCCTACGGAAGAAGAAGTAAACCGCGTAAAAGCCGCCTATTTTGCCAATTTCATCAAAGGCATCGAGCGCATCGGCGGTTTTGGCGGCAAAAGCGACCTGCTGGCCCAAAACGAAGTGTATGGCGGCAGCGCCGATTATTACAAAAAAATGCTGCGCTGGTACAACGAAACCACGGCCAAAAACATCCACGACGCCGCTAAAAAATGGCTTACCCGCGGCCGCTTTACGCTCACCTGCACGCCCTTCCCGGAATACG
>JAKLJF010001125.1 GCA_023151335.1 Thermoanaerobaculia bacterium
TTGACCTGAACAAACGACTGGGCGAGCCGCTCACCGGTCGGAAATGGACCTACCACTTGTTCCCCTTGTCCGAACAGGAATGGTCGGGCAAGGAGGATTTTCTCACGCAACAAACCAATCTGCGGGAACGCATGGTGTTGGGCAATTACCCGGAGCTGATTCATTTGCCTGACCGAAACGACAAAACGGCATACCTGACCCAATTAGTCCGCGATTACCTGCTCAAAGACATACTTGAACTGGAGGGATTGCGCAACACGCACAAGGTCATGGACCTCCTTCGGTTGATTGCGTTTCAGACCGGAAGCGAGGTCTCTATTTCAGAACTGGGCCGTCAACTCGGCATGGACAAAAACACCGTCGAACGATACCTGAACCTGCTGGCCGAGATATTTGTCCTGTTCAACGTACGCGCATACTCCCGCAACCTGCGCAAAGAGATCACCAAAAGTTCCAAATGGTATTTCTACGATACCGGCATCCGAAATACCGTGATCTCCAACTTCAACCCCATGGCGTTGCGAAACGATCAGGGCATTCTTTGGGAAAATTACATGATCAGCGAACGCATTAAATACCAACAGTACAACGCCCTGGCGTCCAACAACTTTTTTTGGCGCACCTATGATCAACAGGAAATTGATTGGGTGGAGGAGCGCGGAGGCCGCCTGTACGGGTATGAAATGAAATGGGGAAAACAAAGCGCCAAAATTCCGCCAGCCTGGGCCGCCGCTTACCCCGATAGCGCGTTTGAGGTGGTACATCCGGGGAATTTCAGGGACTTTGTGATGTGAAATGGTAAAATGCAACCTTTGAAAAGAGGTTTCACTCCACCAACACAAACCCCGCCCACTGATACGGGTCCAGCCCCGCCTCCCGCAGTTCCCGCTGCGCCGCCCGGAACGCCTCCGGGATCGCCATTTTTTCTTCCAGCCATTTTTTGTAAAACGTCGTCATCAGCAGCGAAGTCTGCTTGTCGGGCGCCTGCCAGAGCAACATGATGAGGTATTTCGCACCTGCGATCTTGAGGCCGTACACGCCTTCATTGCCCTGTATGTCGCCCAGGCAAAGAACGCTCCAAATTTAGGTAAATTCAGTGAATTTATTTGTGAAATTTTACTAAATTCGGTGAATTGCATTACTTTTGTGTGTATCTGAATATTTCAAATAACCACAGGTCATATCACATGGAGGTTATAAAAAGGCAAATAGAAGAACGCTTGTTATCCAGGTTGCTGCCTGGGAAAGTGCTGGTTTTGTTGGGTCCGCGCCGAGTCGGCAAAACCTTTTTGGTGAACCGTTTGCTGGCCGGCATTCAGGAGCCGCATCTGTACTGGAGCGGGGAGGACACTGAACTGTGGAAGCTGTTGGAAACCCGGAGTGTGGCGCATTACAAGAACCTGATCGGCAGTTACCGCCTGCTGGTTATCGATGAAGCGCAAAAGATCCGGGATATCGGGGCTGTGCTCAAGCTTATGGTGGATCATATCGAGGGACTTAAGGTGATTACCACC
>JAKLJF010001126.1 GCA_023151335.1 Thermoanaerobaculia bacterium
TACCGGCCTGGCGCCGCTCGGTCGTTCGCCGCTTGCTGTCGATCTGCGCCACCTGCTCCGGTTCAACGAATACGAGGGTACCCGCCTGGGCATCGGTCTGAGCAACGCCCAGGCGCGACCCCTGCACCCGCGGCGCCGGATTGAACTGGGCGCCCATGCAGGCTATGGTTTTCGCGACAAAGCCTGGAAATACGGCGGTTACGCGCTATGGCGGATCATCCCTGCCGGATACACCCAATTGCGCCTGGGCTGGCGCCGCGATCTGCAGGAGCCGGGCGTGAGCTACGAACTACCGCCGCCTGCCTTGTTCAACCGTGGGTTGTACGCCAGCCGGATGGACAAGATCGACGAATATTCAGCGGTACTGAGCAGCCGCCTGGGTCGCTATTTTTCGTTTTCCGGTACGTTCAGGCGCCAGGAACTTGTACCCGGCTATGCCTACCGGTATGGCAGCTCCGATGCGGAGCTGAGCGACCAGTTCCGGTTTACGGAAGGCACCGTATTCCTGCGCTATGCCAACGGCGAGCGCAGCGGCACTTTTCTGGGCGCCGATGTCGGCACCATCCAGCGTATGCCCGTGTTCGAGCTGGCTTACACACGCGGGGAGTGGAAGGATGCCGGGGCAGCGGCTACGGGCAGCAGGGCAGCGTACGAACGCTGGACTGCTGCGGTGTATCATTCCTTTTTTCTGGGCCGCCTGGGTCGCAGCCGCTGGCGCATCGAGGCCGGCCTGGCCTCGGAGGATGCGCCCGTGGCCAAATTGTTCACCCTGAACCAGACCGGAGGCGGTCTTACCTTTTTAGTGTTGCCCAATACTTTCCAGGCCCTGCCCGATACCCTGTTTCTGGCCAACCGGTTTGTCAATTTTTATTTTGCCCAGGAAATCGGCCCGGTGTTGTACCAGCACAAAAGTTCGGCGCCCTTCCTGACGCTGCTGCAACATGCCGCCTGGGGTGAACTGGCGCGACCTGAACTCCACCGCGAGCTGGGGTTCCGCCCGGCTTCTCCGGCCCTGCTGGAGTCGGGCATTCAGCTCGACAATTTGTTGCGGCTGAATTATCTGGATTTGGCGCATATAGGAATTGGCGGCGCCGTGTTTTACCGCTGGGGCGGTTTGAAGGCGGATAAATGGGAAGATAACCTGACGTTCCGCGCGACGCTGCGGTTTGTGCTGTAACGGGGGAAAATCGGGACAAAGAGCGGGATAATTGCGGAATGGATAGGAGAAAACCGCATTTTTGTGAAAATTTCATTCATCTCACAGGTACCACCCACCCCACTGCAACCACCGCCGGGTTCAGGAAAAAATCCGCATCGCCCAAACCGCCGACGGTGGACGACCGCAGGCTCAATGTGGCGCCGCCGGAAATGGCCATTTCCCGTTCCTTGCCTACCCGCAGATAGAACATGGGCGTGAGGCTCAAAGGCAGCGTAAACTGCCGGTTGTGAAACTCATTGTGGCAACCCGGGTCGCCGCAAACGCCGCTGCCGGTTCCCCACCAGGTGGCAGCCT
>JAKLJF010001127.1 GCA_023151335.1 Thermoanaerobaculia bacterium
GGCGCATAAAAATACGACGCAAATTTTTTGCGTAATTTTTACACAAAAAAAATTTTTCAAATCACAACTGCCTGTTTTTAAGCGAATTCCGCCGTTTCCAAAACAAACGGCAGCCAATTCTCCCGGTTTATGGTTTGGAAGCTCGCCTCCGGGTAGGTTTCATGCCAGGCTTGGGGAGCTTTGGCGGATTTGTTGCCGAATTTAAACTCGAAACCCGCCAGTTTGCCTTCGTACTCTTCCACGTAATCCAATTCGGCGCCGGTCTGCAGGCGCCAGAAAAAGCGGCTGGCGCGTATCTGATGATTGTCGAGCAGTTTTGACCTTTCCACAAAAAGGAAATTTTCCCATAGGCCGCCCGTATCGTCGCGCATATTCAACGGTGCGAATTTTTCAATCAGGGCATTACGGACGCCCAGGTCCTGAAAATATATTTTTTGTTTTTTGGATATCTCCTTGCGCAAATTCCGGCTGTATCCGCTCACCGTTTTTATGACAAATGCTTTTTCCAGTAAATCCACATACCGTTGTACGGTGGCTGTATCGAGTCCGAGTTGGCGGCCCAACTCATTAAAAGAAACCTCCGAGCCGATCTGGAAGGCTAAAAGCCGGAGCAAATCGCGCAATTTTTGGCTTTGCCGGATGCCGCTCAGTTCAAGCACATCCTTGTAAAGGTATGCATGGGTTAACTCGCCGAGGAACGTTGCTTTGTCTTTGCGGTTTTCCAGTTCCAACACCCCTGGGTAAGTGCCGAAAAGCATCCATTCTTCCAGGCGATCGTGGTAATCGAGTGCGTTGGAGCGGGCGGTCAGTTCTTCGGCGGAAAAAGGATGAAGCCGGAAGGTCCAGGTACGTCCGGTCAGGGGTTCGTGAATACGGTTGGCGAGGTCGAGTGAAGAAGAACCGGTCACTAAAATCCGAAGATTGGGAAAATTATCGTAGAGAATTTTCAGATTGATTCCGATGTCGGGAATCCGTTGCGCTTCATCAATAAACAGGTAATCGAATCCGGCGACAAAAAGCCGGATTTTTGCTAAATCCCTGGAGGAGAATATCTCGGTATGCGGGTTGAAGTCTGCATTGATACGCAGTACTTTTTGGTCCGCCATGTTTTGAAAAATGTGTTGCGCGAGGGTCGTTTTGCCCACCTGCCTTTGCCCGTACAGGATAATGATCTTCCGCGGCTCGCCGGTCAGGCGCCGTCTGATCTGATCTTCAATTGTTCTGGAAACAAAGGTGTTCATAATCTATTATTCTATAAATTAGCGCGAATTTATGGAATTAATTCAACAAAATTGCGCCAATTTGTGGAATAATAATTTATATTATTTAATCTCGAACAGGAATCCCTTTTCTTTCAGCGCCTTAAATTTCTCCACATCGAAGCGGAACAGTGTGCCGGGACGCCCTTTCTGGCCGCTGTGGCGGGTGGTTGTTTCGGTGAGGATACCGAAGCCGAGGAATTTTTTGCGGAAGTTGCGCCGGTCGATTTCGCGGCCAAGCACGGA
>JAKLJF010001128.1 GCA_023151335.1 Thermoanaerobaculia bacterium
AAATGCCCAGGTACCGGTGGTTTGTTGCGGGTCGTTGGAACCGCATTTCGTCGGGCCTTCATCACTGGTGAGGGTACCGTCGGCCTTGAATTCGACAAAATTGTCTTTCTGGCAAGCGCCCAGATTGGCATACACATCGATGGTTTGCAGATTGCCGTTGAAGGTAAAGGAAGCCACGGACGCGGTAAGTTTCCATTGACCGCTCGTCAGTTTGTCGGTATTGGAGGCCTCATCCTTTTTGCAGGCGCCCAATAAAAAGGCAGTGCCCAGCAGCAATACAAGTAACTTTTTCATAAAACAGTGATTTGTTATAGTGTTTTGACATGCCCCGGCGTCGGAGCGCTTCATAAACACCGCCAAACCTGTTTTATTGCGGTGGAATGGCCTGCAAGTCAAGGATTCATGGTTTTCCCGGAAACCTTCAACCGGAATTTCCCTAATGCCGGAAATGCCGGAACCCGGTCATCACCATGGCCAATCCCAGGCGGTTGCAGGCGTCGATACTGTCCTGATCTTTTACCGAACCGCCGGGCTGGATCACAGCGGTAATGCCGGCCCCGGCGGCGATTTCCACACAATCGGGGAAGGGGAAAAAAGCGTCGGAGGCCATCACTGCGCCCTTCAGGTCGAAGCCGAAGGCGTTTGCCTTGGCAATGGCCTGCCGCAGGGCATCCACCCGCGAAGGCTGCCCGCAGCCCATGCCGATGAGCTGGCGTTCTTTCACCAGGGCGATGGCGTTGGATTTCAGGTGTTTCACACATTTCACGGCAAACAGCATTTCACCTACTTCTTTGGGCGTGGGCGTGCGCTCCGTCACCACCTTCAGGTCAGCTTCGGTTTCTGTCTGAAGGTCAGTATCCTGTTCCACCACGCCGTTCAGCAGGCTGCGGAAACTCCTGGGCCGTACATCGAACGATTTGATGCGCAACAGGATCCGTTGTTCTTTTTTGCGCAGCAATTCAAGCGCATCGGAGGCGAATTCAGGCGCAATCAGCACTTCATAAAACAACTTATTGATCTCCTGTGCCGTTTCCATATCCACCCTGGTGTTGGTGATAAAAATGCCGCCAAAAGCCGAAGTGGGGTCGCAGGCCAGCGCGGCTTTCCAGGCATCGATCAGGGTGTGACGGCGGGCTACGCCACAGGCATTGGTGTGCTTCAAAATGGCAAAAGTGGGTTTGCCCAATTGAAATTCGCGCATCAGTTGCACCGCGGCGTCGATGTCGATCAGGTTGTTATAGGAGATCGCCTTGCCGCTCAGTTTGTCAAAAACCTTTTCAAAATCGCCGAAAAAGACGCCGGATTGATGCGGATTCTCGCCGTAGCGCAGGATATCGGAACGGTGAATGGAATATTTAAAAGAAATGTCGGTAGTGCCTTCGTTGAACCAGTTGAAAATGGCAATATCATAGTTGGAAGTGACCTTAAAGGCACGCCGGGCCAGCTCGCGGCGGTTGAAGGAGCTGAACTCGCCGTCCTGTTCTTT
>JAKLJF010001129.1:0-238 GCA_023151335.1 Thermoanaerobaculia bacterium
AGTGCCGCTCTGCTACGACAATGTCCTGTTTTACAAAGGCTTTCTGCTCCAAGCCGCCGGCCGGATCAAACACATGGCCCTTTCTGACAATGCTGCCACCGAAAAATTCGATCGCCTCAAGGGCTACCATCGCCGACTGGCTGCAGAATACGCTAAGCCTCTCGCCGAGCGAAGCGCCGTCTCCGAACTTGAAGAAAAAGCCAACGACCTTGAAAAAGAACTCGCCCGAACCGTCGCT
>JAKLJF010001129.1:248-1456 GCA_023151335.1 Thermoanaerobaculia bacterium
GCGGCAAGTCAGATGGCAGGAAGTGCAATCGGCATTGAAACAAAATGAAGCGGCGATCGAGTTTGTACATTTTCGCGCGACTTTGCCTAAGAACACCCACAGCACTATGTATGCCGCATTAGTGCTTAGCCCCAATGATCAAAATCCACGTTTCATCCCTCTTTTCGAACAAAAACAACTCGATTCCCTTCTCCACACCGCCGGCGAGCGCAAAGCTGATTACGTCAACGCCCTCTACACCATTGCCGAACGCGGCACCAAGCCCCTGGGCAAACCTAAAAAATCGCTGTACGAATTACTCTGGAAACCCCTCGAAAAACACCTCGCCGGCGTTAACACCATCTATTACTCCCCCTCCGGCCTGCTGCACCGCCTAAATCTCGCAGCCATACCCATCGGTCTGGATTCCGTGCTCGCCGACCGTTACCACCTTGTCGAACTCGGCAGCACCCGCTCCCGAGTACTCGGGATCATTCCAACGACCATCCAGTCAGCAGCCAACGACGCGGCGCTCTTCGGCGGCGTACAGTACGACTCCGACAGCACCGCTATCACCCAGGCCAACGCCGCATTAGACTCGATATCCATTGCCAGCCGGGGCGAACTGAGTTTTACTTACACCGATTCCACGCTCCGTGTTGGAACGTGGAGCGACTTACCCTTTACTGACCGCGAGATAACCGGCATCGAACGTATCATGCAAACCGCCGGCATTGAAACGGAAACCCGCCGGGGCTACTTGGCTACCGAGGAGTCATTCAAGTCCATCGGCGCCGGCAAAAAGCCCTCGCCCCGCATCCTGCACATCGCCACTCACGGTTTCTTCTTCCCCGATCCGAAAGATACCCTGAGCCGCTCCCCCTTCAGGGGGGTAGGGGGGGCTGAACCCGTATTCAAACTCTCCGACCACCCCATGATCCGCTCCGGCCTCATCCTCGCAGGCGGCAACCACGCCTGGGCCACCGGAAAACCCATCAAACCCGGCCTCGAAGACGGCATCCTGACCGCCTACGAGATCAGTCAGATGAACCTCTCCAATACCGAACTGGTGGTGCTCTCCGCCTGCGAGACGGGGCTGGGCGATATTCAGGGCAACGAAGGGGTGTACGGCCTGCAGCGGGCCTTTAAAATCGCCGGGGCGAAATACCTGATCATGTCGCTGTGGCAGGTGCCCGACAAGCAGACCTCGCTGCTGATGACGACGTTTT
>JAKLJF010000112.1 GCA_023151335.1 Thermoanaerobaculia bacterium
GTTTGAGTGCCATTCAGACCGTTTGGAAACCACAGCTGCTCCAAATTTTCCAGCACAACGCTTTGGCATGCTCCCGGCGCCAGCGCACCGTAGATAAAATAGGGGCCAAATGCCGTGGCTGCCGATTCTGTTGGATTTCCCAGATAAAAAACGACCGGTACGGTGTCACTTGCCGTGGCGCCCCCGTTGTTGCACAGTGTAAAATAGAGTTTTATTTTTCCGTCTGCACATTTCAGGCTGTCGATGGCAGGCGCCCAGTCTGTCTGATCCTGGCAGTCGTCCGTGCCTTCCTGCCGGCAAATGAACAATCTGTTCAGGTTTGTGGGCTCCGGAACGGGTTTGATGATATCGAACACTTGCGTGGGACTTGGGCTCACCATAAGATCAACGGCGTAATTCACCGGGTCGTCTATGTCGAGCACCGTCAGTTGGGTGATTTCGAGGACGTCGCACGAGGGGCTGATCCTGCCGTTGGCATCCGTTTTTCCGACGATCATCCGGCTGTTAGCCGGCACATGCTCGGTGTAGCCGGTAAAATAAAGATAGTTGTTGATGGCTACCAACTGGCCCTGGGCCACGGCGGTCAGGTCGTTGTTGTATTCGTGCGCAATTTTATTGACCCAAAGTGGATTGCCCTCCTTGTCTGTTTTGATCATAAACAGCCAGCCCTGTTCTTCCAGCAGGGTTCGGCCCAGCAGGATGTAACCATCGCTTACGCTGACGATCTCCTCGGCGAATTCGGTGTTCCAGGCAGGCAGGTCGAATTTTTTCAGCCAGACAATATCGCCGTCAAGCGTCGTTTTTTGTAAAAAAACAAAAGTAGGGTCGAGCGTTTCGCTGTTGTCGTTTCCGCTGAAGGTGGAAATGATGGCATCCTGGTCGATCAGCACATCCCGGCCGTACAGCCGGGCCGATTTGCTGGAATCCACGTGGCTGATCCTCGACCAGACCAACTGACCCGTGGCGGCATCGAATTTCGACAAGGCGTGACGCATATCATCGTAGTTGAAACCGTCGGTATAACGCCCGGTGACGTAAATATGCCCCTTGTGCAGGGTCATGGCATTGAAACTGTCGGAAGAGCCGAGGTGGAACCGGCGCCCGGCGCCCGGTACGAGGCTGCCATTATTCCGGGACAGATACAAAAATTCGGCGTCATCGCCAGTGGCGTCATGCGGATTGGTGGCAACGATGAAATTCCCTCCCGGCGCCTGTTCGGCAATGCTGTTCACCACGGTATTAGTCCCTTCCAGGGTTTTTACCCATATTACGGACGCCGTAACGGGATCGAAGCGGAAAACGAAACCATTGCCCGGCGTGTCTTCTTCAAAATTGCCGCAGCCGGCGATTTTTCCTTCCGAGTCAACGATGATCTCAGCCGCGGTAGCTGCCGGGCCAAGGCTTAAATCGAGCAAATATGAAAACAGGTATTCGCCGTCCGGACTCATTTTCATCAGACAAAGCTGATCGTTGCGTTTTCCGGCGATGTACAGGTTGCCGTCGCCGGAAGGGCATATCGCGTATCCTTTCTGTGCGGTAGTTTGCTGAAAAAAAGTAGTTTCCGTGCCGCCTTGCGCGATTAAAAAGGCCGGGACAAAAAACAGAAGGCCGGTCAGCAACGCACCGGCAAGAGCAGAACTTTGGTTTGGATTCATTGCGGAAATGGTTTGTTTACATTCAGGCTAAAAGTAGGCGATTGCATCAACTCCAAAGGAAAAGTCGCGTACCTGAATTTATGTAATTAGCGGATTTTGGCAGTTTGATGACAAATTCATTGAGTGATTGAGTGATTGAGTGATTGAGTGATTTTCCAGTTCCGGAATAAAAAGAGAAAGCGCCACCTCGCGGTAGCGCCTTCCGGTATAACGTTTAGTTCTAATTTCTAAACCATCTAAACCATCTAAACCATCTAAACCATCTAAACCATCTAAACCATCTAAACCATCTAAACCATCTAAACCTTCTAAACCCTCTAAACCATCTAAACCTTCTAAACCCTCTAAACCCTCATAAACTCCCCATTACATCATATCCATTCCGCCGCCCATGCCCGGGTGTGCGCCGTTCATAGCGGCCTTTTTCTCGGGCTTGTCGTTGATGACGCATTCGGTGGTCAGGATCAGGCCGGCAATGGAAGCGGCGTTCTCCAGGGCGATGCGGGTCACTTTGGTCGGGTCGATGATACCGGCTTTTTTCAGGTCCTGGTATTCATCGGTGCGGGCGTTGTATCCGAAGGCTTCTTTGCTGTCCAGCACTTTGTGGAACACAATGGAACCATCCATGCCGGCGTTTTCAGCAATGACGCGGATGGGGTATTCGAGCGATTTGCGGACGATGTTAATGCCGATATGTTCGTCTTCATTGGCGCCTTTCAACTTGTCGAGGCTGCCGATAGCGCGCACGAGGGCAACGCCGCCGCCGGCCACGATACCTTCTTCAATAGCAGCGCGGGTAGCGTGCAGGGCGTCATCGACGCGGTCTTTCTTTTCTTTCATTTCCACCTCGGTAGCGGCGCCAACGTAGAGCACTGCCACGCCGCCTGCCAATTTGGCAAGACGTTCCTGCAGTTTCTCCTTATCGTAGTCGCTCGTAGTGGTTTCGATCTGTTGTTTGATCTGGTTGATACGGGCCTTGATGGCGTCGTCTTTTCCTTTGCCGCCCACGATGGTAGTGTTGTCTTTGTCGACGGTGATGCGTTCGCAGGAGCCCAGGTGGCTGAGATCGGCATTTTCCAGTTTGTAACCCTGCTCTTCGCTGATCACGACGCCACCGGTAAGGATGGCAATGTCTTCGAGCATGGCTTTGCGGCGGTCGCCGAAGCCGGGGGCTTTAACGGCTACCACTTTGAGGCCCGCGCGCAGGCGGTTCACTACCAATACGCCGAGCGCCTGGCTTTCCACGTCTTCGGCGATAATGAGCAACGGCCGGCCGGTTTGAAGGGTTTTTTCCAGCACCGGCACCAGGTCCTGCATATTGCTGATCTTTTTTTCAGTAATAAGGAGGAATGGATTTTCGTATTCCGAAATCATTTTTTCGGCATCGGTAATGAAGTAGGGGCTGAGGTAACCGCGGTCGAATTGCATACCGATCACTTCTTCCATGTGGGTATCGGTGCCTTTGGCTTCTTCCACGGTGATGACGCCGTCTTTCGACACGCGTTTCATGGCATTGGCGATCAGTTTGCCGATTTCCTCGTCGTTGTTGGCGGAGATAGCGGCTACTTGTTCGATTTTGTTAAAGTCGTCGCCGATTTCTTCGGTTTGTTCTTTCAGGTTTTTTACGATGGCCTTCACGGCTTTGTCTATACCGCGTTTGAGATCCATCGGATTAGCGCCGGCCGCCACGCTTTTCAGGCCGGCAGTCACTATAGCCTGGGCCAGAACAGTAGCGGTGGTGGTACCGTCGCCGGCTGCGTCGGCGGTTTTGCTGGCTACTTCTTTAACCATTTGGGCGCCCATGTTGGCCACCGGATCTTCCAGTTCTATTTCTTTGGCTACCGTAACGCCGTCTTTCGTAACGGCCGGAGCGCCAAAAGATTTCTGAATCACCACGTTGCGGCCTTTGGGGCCGAGCGTAACTTTCACGGCGTTAGCCAGAGCGTCGACGCCCTCTTTGAGCTTTTCGCGGGCATCGGTATTGAAGTTGATTTGTTTAACTGACATATTTCAGCGTTGCGTTTTAAAGTTATTGGATATACAGGTCTTCGGGATACACCGGTTAATGCCTAAAGGAAAATCCCTTTACTTTGAACTTCAAACTTAAATCACGCAAAGGATGTCGTCTTCACGCATGATCAGGTAGTCCTGGCCTTCATAATGGATTTCCTGGCCTGAATATTTGCCGTACAGTACAATGTCGCCTACCTGAACAGTCATCAGGTTGCCGTCTTTACCCGGGCCTACCGCGACTACCTCGCCGCGTTGCGGCTTCTCTTTAGCGGTGTCGGGGATGATAAGGCCGCCTTTGGTCTTTTCGTCGGCAGGAGCCGGTTTGATAATCACGCGGTCTGCGATTGGTTTCATAATGTCTGACTTATTTTTGTTTGGTTAACTAACGATGAAAAAGAGTTCACGAAATTTTATTCGGAATAACAGGCGTATCAGACTTCGTGCCAAGCCATTTTTCCTGCCATTTTTTCAGCCACCATATAAATTTCACCGCCAGCCTGTCATTGCCTGACAAAGTATGGCAGTTTTGAGTTTTGAGTTTTGTACCGAGGTATGGGGAGGAGTTTTTGAGTTTTGAGCAGCCGGCGGGAGATGAGCGCCCAACAAAAATTTTCCCGGAACCTGGCCGGAAGATTAGACAGACCAGGCAATTGAAGAGTTATTTAGCTGATAATCAGTTTGATAAACGCCAAATCTCCCCTGTTGACCTTAAAGAACTTAAGTATACCAGAATGGGGCGAACGACTGATATTTTATGTGCCGGCGAATTGCTCGCAGATTTTATTACCGCCGAGTTTGTGCGTACACTCGATGAAGCCACCCTTTTCCGCCGGGTACCCGGTGGCAGCCCGGCAAATCTGTGTATGAACATGGCGCGTCTGGGAAAAAATGCCATGCTTGCCGCTACTGTTGGCAATGACGATATGGGCACGGTACTGAAAAACTACGTCGCCCGCCTGGGGGTGGACGTTACCTGCGTAGCCCAGGTAGACGACCCGACGACCCTGATCCTGGTGACCCGCTCTGCCGCCGTTTCCAATTTTCAGCCATACCGCGGCGCCGATTTTATGTTGTCGATCCGGCAGTTCCCATATAGCCGCTTTGATGACTTGTCGCTGTTCCACACGACTTGTTTCGCCCTCAGTAAAAATCCGGCCCGCGATGTTATCCTTCAAGCAGCGCAAAAAGCGCAACGGGCGGGCGTTCAACTCAGCATCGATACCAATTATTCCGAAAAGATATGGCCCGACCGGCGCGAAGCCCAGCGTATCGTCGCTGAATATTGCCGCCTTGGCGCCCTGGTGAAGGTGAGCGATGTGGACTTTACCCGTCTGTACGGCGACGAGACGCCCTCCCCGCCGAATGTGCTCGACCACTTTTTAAAAATGGGCGCCAAAGAAGTGTGCTTTACCCTTGGCGAGCACGGCTGCTGGGTAGCAAATGAAAAAGAGCAACATTTTATACCTTCCCGGCCCGTGGAGGTGAAAGACACCACCGGCGCCGGCGACGCCTTTTTGTCGGGTTACCTGACCGCCCGCCTCGATGGCAAATCCCTCCTCGAACGCGCCATAGCCGGCCGGCGGATGGCAGAAATCAAACTCGGCCATTTCGGCCCCCTGCCCGATAGCGTGGATTGCGCCGCGATTTATGCGGATTTGGGGTGAGGGGGGATGAGGGTTTATGAGGGTTTAGAAGGTTTAGAGGGTTTAGAAGGTTTAGAAGGTTTAGAGGGTTTAGAGAAGTGGCTTTTGGCGGCGGCGTGCCTTTTTTGCTTCATCTGCATCTCCCATCTGCAAATCCAATGCAATGACTGAGCGTAAACCCGGCTCTTGGGATGGATGAGTTTTGGAAAATTTTACAAGGAGGAGCATTCAGCGCAGAATACCCTAATGGCGAACCAGTCTTAATATCGTTATGTCCAATCCGGAAAAACTACATTTTAACACTGTTTTGGATTTATCTGACAACAGACTCTGGGGCGCGCATTTCATTGTGCCGGACCTCGTTGCGCAGGTTTTTGTCGGCAATAAAATCCGCCGGGTGGTGTGTTTGCTCAATGGGAAAATTCAATATCAATGCGCCCTGTTACCAAAGGGCGACGGTTCGTTTTTGATCACCGTCAATAAAAAAACACGCGACCGGCTGGGCCTGAAAGCCGGCAGTCCATTGCAGGTGAGTTTATGGAAAGATGACAGCGAATACGGCCTGCCCATGCCCGAAGAACTGGCCGAGCTGCTCAGCCAGGATGAGGAAGGCAACCGGATTTTTCACGCCCTGACGCCCGGCAAGATCCGAACCCTGTTGTATATCGTTGATCAGGTAAAAGATCCAGACAAAAGGATCGGCAGGGCGCTGGCCATCGTGGAGCATTTAAAAACGAACGAAGGAAAAATCGACTACAAGCAGCTGAATGAAGCGCTCAGGAAGAGCGTTTGATCCGGACGTGTTCGGCCAATTCGGGAAAAAAACCGTGAAAGTCTGCGGAGAAAGCTGCTATTTCCCCAAAAAAGAGCCGGCATAACCCTGTTGCATCCAGTTGACCATTCAGCCGCCGGGCAAATTGCCCCAGCACCCACTCCAGTCCTGCCCGGCTTCCATATCCGTGTAAAAAACGCCCGGCCAGCATGTGCGGCCAGCGCCGTTGCAGCTCCGCGGGCATTTCCGGCGCCCGTTTATCCAGATGCCGGTAGGCCCAGTCTGCAAATACGTCAAACGGCAAACCCTGCGCATAAACCTCCCAATGCAGGATGAGCAGATGGTCGTACAGGATATCGACCACCGGTGCGGCATAACGACCGGCAAATTCCCTTATCCTGCGCGCGCTTTCCCTTGCCACCGGATGGTTGTCGGTGAAGGTATCTATCGCCCGGTGCAACAGGATGCCTTGTTGCACGCCCGGCGGGTATGTTTGCCAGGATTTCCCTTTCACAAAATCGCCGATAAAGTTGCCGAACAGCACCGCATCGTCCGGATAGGAAAGAAAACAATGGGCCACATGGTTCATATCAGCTTGCTGTAAATTTCCGGGATGTTCGCGTACCTTTGCGCCCGCTTTGGCCGAAGGTACCGGTTTTTTGGCCGCATTATTCATAATCGATGAAAATACGGGTAAAAACCGGCTTCAGCATTCATCATTTATCATTCATCATTAGAAAATGGCGCTTCAGTGTGGTATTGTTGGTTTGCCCAACGTAGGTAAATCCACCCTTTTCAACGCGCTGACCAGTGGAAAAGCGCTGGCAGCCAATTATCCTTTTGCAACCAAAGACCCGAATGTCGGTGTGATCACCGTGCCCGACGCCCGATTGGATAAACTGACCGAACTCGTCAACCCCCAACGCACGGTGCCTACCACGGTGGAAATCGTGGATATAGCCGGCCTGATCAAAGGCGCCAGTCAGGGAGAAGGCCTGGGCAATCAGTTTTTGGCCAATATCCGGGAAGTAGACGCCATCGTGCATGTCGTACGTTGTTTCGACGATGATAACGTGGTGCATGTGGATGGCAGCGTCAACCCGGTGCGCGATAAGGAGATCATAGATCTGGAACTGGGCTTGAAGGACCTCGAAACCGTGGAAAAACGGATTGATAAAGTGGCCCGTGCAGCAAAAGCAGGTAGTAAAGATGATTTGAAAGCACTGGACATACTCAACGCGGTAAAAAAACACCTGGAAAGTGGCCAGGCAGCCCGCAAACTTTTGCCCGGACTGGACGACGAAGGAAAACAACTGATCCTTAAAGAATTATCCCTCCTGACCGCCAAACCCACACTATATGTTTGCAACGTGGATGAAAGCGCGATCCAGTCGGGCAGCAACGCCCATGCCGATGCCTTGAGGGCCGCGGTAGCCGGCGAAAACGCCGAAGTGATCCTCATCTGTGCGGGCATCGAAGCGCAAATTGCCGACCTGGAATCGCCCGAAGAACGCGCCGAATTTCTGGAAATGATGGGGCTGCACGAGCCGGGAAAAAACGTGCTCATCCGTGCCTGCTACTCCCTCCTCAACCTGATCACCTATTTTACGGCGGGGGAAAAAGAAGTGCGCGCCTGGACCGTGCACCGCGGCGCCAAAGCGCCCGAAGCAGCCGGCGTCATCCATTCCGATTTCGAAAAAGGTTTTATCCGGGCGGAAGTAATTAAATATCAGGACTTTATTACTTACGGCTCAGAGGCCAGGGTGAAAGAGGCCGGAAAAATGGCTGTTGAGGGAAAAGAATATGTGGTGCAGGATGGGGACATCATGCATTTCCGGTTCAATGTTTGATTGTTGATTTGTTGATTTGTTGATTTGTTGATTTGAGGGGCCAGACGCGGAGCACCTTCAAATCAACAAATCAACAAATCAACATCCACGTCATATATTTGTCCAAAATCCGATGATGAGTTTGCCTGCACACAGTATAATCAGGTACCTGGGATGGTTAATATTCGGTTGCATGATCCCCACCTTTTCCTGCCGCCACCATGCAGCGCCGGAATCTGCCGAATTTCGCGTCGCGCGGGAATTATCACTGGAATGGAATCGCCTTCTGGTGGAACTGGAGCGAAACACCCCCGGATACCGTGTGCCCATCACTGCCCGCACCTTCGCCTATGTGAGTTGCGCTGCATGGCAGGCGGCATTGCCGGGTTTGAACGAAGGTATTTCTATTCAAAAGTACTGCCCGGGTTATATACAGCCTTCCCGGCCTCCCTTTCCGTTTTATTTACCGGCCAGCCTGAATGCGGCCTACGCGGAAAGCATGCGTCAGTTTTTTCCCACGGCTCCGCCGCATTTGCAGGAAAAAATCCAATGGCTGGAATCCGGCCAGGCGGAGGCGTTCCGGCAAGAGGTCGATCCGGACATTTGCCGCACGTCGGCCAATTACGGTAAAAGAACAGCCATAGCGGTTTGGAGTTGGTCTGCCACGGATAGTATTGGCCACGACGCTTTTTTGAATAATTTTGACCGCCACTATACCCCCCCCCAATGCCCGGGTTGCTGGCAGCCGGGCGGCAGTCAACCGATTCCCGCATTATTGCCTCATTGGGGAAACATTCGCGCTTTTCTGGTAACCCCTGGAAGCGTCGAGGTACAAGCTCCCGTAAACTTTGATGAACACCCGGCCTCTGCCTGCTATGCCGAGGCGATGGAAGTGTACAGTATATCGAAACCGCTTTCGAAGGAAAACCATTGGATAGCAGAATTGTGGAGCGATGATGTTCCCGGCTTTACGGTAACACCGACCGGCCGTTGGGTCTGTATAGCCAATCAGGTGTTGGAACAAACGCCTTTGCCGCTACCGCAAATGCTGCAATTGTATCTGAAGATGGGCCTGGCTTTATCAGATGCCCTGGTGATCTGTTGGGACGCCAAATACCGTTTCAACCGGGAGCGCCCGGAATCATATATCCGGCGAAATATCCGTGCCGACTGGAACCCCCTGCACGAAAGCCCATCCTTTCCCGCTTATCCCTCCGGCCATGCAGCCTTAGGAGCAGCATCTGCCGTGTTATTAACTGATTTTTTTGGCGAAACATTCGAGTTTACGGATCGAACACACGAAGACCGCCGGGAATTCGCCGGACAGGCGCGCCAATACCGCTCGTTCGATGAAATGGCGCATGAAAACGCTTTCTCGCGGGTGGCCCTCGGGGTGCATTTTCGGATGGACTGTGAAGAGGGGCTGCGGCTGGGCCGTATTGTTGGTGAACGGGTAGCGAATCTGGCGTTCTTCAGGGACGACATTTCCATGGCCAGGTAATTTGAAATATGCCTATTCGGGAACACTTTGTACCTTTGCGCCGGCATTGGTATTCGTTTCTGCCGAATTCATATCAAACAGGCAAGCCTCTCTTTTGGGGTTTCAAACACTATACAACAAGTCCATGACAGCAACCCAACCGGTTCTTTCCCAACGCGTCCAGAACCTTGCCGAATCCGAAACCCTCAAAATGGCGCGTATGGCCCGCGAAATGCGCGCGCTTGGCCACGACGTCATCAGCCTGAGCCTGGGAGAACCCGATTTCGACACACCTGACCATATAAAAGACGCAGCCTATCAGGCACTTAAGGATGGTTATACCAAATATACACCGGTATCCGGCCTGCCAGAACTGACCAAAGCGATCAGCGAAAAGTTCAAACGCGACAATCACCTCGATTACCGGCCGGAGCAGATAGTGGTGAGCAACGGCGCCAAGCAAACGATTTACAACCTTTGCCAGGCGCTGCTCGATCCGGGCGACGAAGTGGTGATTTTCGCCCCCTATTGGGTATCTTACTGGGAAATTGTAAAACTCTCCGGCGGGGTGCCGGTGCCGGTGTACGCCGGCGTGGACCGCGAATTTAAACCCACCCCGGAACAACTGGCCGCGGCTATCACCCCCCGCACCAAATTTGTGTTGTTCTCTTCGCCCTGCA
Organism: Thermoanaerobaculia bacterium; assembly: GCA_023151335.1. GTDB lineage: Bacteria > Bacteroidota > Bacteroidia > Chitinophagales > Saprospiraceae > M3007. Next base: position 10,073 of record JAKLJF010000112.1, read on the forward strand.
ATCCCACGGGCACCGTATTCGACCGCGACGAACTCAAGGCTTATGCCGAAGTGCTGGCCCCGCACGATCATGTATACGTTGTCAGCGACGAAATATACGAATATATCAATTTTACCCACGAACACGTCAGTATTGGCAGTTTCCCTGAAGTAAAAGACCGCACCATCACTGTAAACGGCTTCGCCAAGGGTTTCGCTATGACGGGCTGGCGGCTGGGTTACATGGGGGCGCCCAAATTTATTGCCGACGCCTGCACCAAAATCCAGGGGCAGGTAACCAGCGGCGCCGCCTCGTTCAGCCAGAAAGCCGGCGCCATCGCCCTCATGAGCGACATGGGACCCACCAACGCCATGCGGGAAGCCTTCCGCGAACGCCGCGACATCGTATTGTCCATGCTGGAAGAAATTCCCGGTATTCATTCCAACCATCCCGATGGGGCATTTTATGTTTTCCCGGATGTAAGCGCGTATTTCGGTAAAACAGACGGCCAAACCCTTGTACAAAATGCCGACGACTTTTGCGATTACATCATGACCTCGGCTTATGTAGGTCTGGTGTCGGGCTCTGCCTTTGGCGATCCGAACTGTTTCCGGCTCAGTTATGCGGCTTCAGAAGATCAACTTCGGGAGGCGATCCGGCGAATGAAGGATGTGTTGGGGCGGCTGCGGTAACCGGCGCCGTTTTCAACCCCATGCCAACCACGCTAATCTGACCACGCCATTATCCGTATGCACCAGCAGCTGGTATGCGCCGGG
>JAKLJF010001130.1 GCA_023151335.1 Thermoanaerobaculia bacterium
GCGGCTCAACTACCCCGGCCGGCACAACGTGGAAAACGCCACGGCCGCACTGGCAGCTGCCCTGAGCGCCGGCGCTTTTACCCCCGAATTGCCCGCCGCACTGGCCGCTTTCAGCGGGGTGAAACGGCGTTTCGAGTTTATAATACGCCAGCCGGACTGCGTATACGTAGATGACTATGCGCATCACCCCACCGAATTGCGCGCGGTGATTTCCGCCGCCCGGATGATGTTCCCCGGACGGAAAATCACAGGCGTGTTCCAGCCCCACCTGTTCACCCGCACCCGCGATTTTGCCGACGACTTCGCAGCCGCCCTCAATGGCCTCGACGAATGTATTCTGTTGCCCATCTATCCGGCCCGCGAACGGCCCATAGAAGGCGTTAGCGCAGAAATGATATTGCAGAAAATGAATTTATTCCATAAAAAAGTTGTTTCGAAGGCCGAACTATTGAATGAATTACAACAAAACAAACCGGATGTCCTGCTCACTATGGGCGCCGGCGATATCGATACCCTCATAGAACCCATAAAATCCGCAATCCGTAATCCGCAACCCGCAATCCGCAATCCGCAATAGCTATGTTATCCAACTTACTGACATTCAACTTCCCCCGCCTGCGATACGATCGCATGATCTGGGTCATGTTCCTGCTGATCACGGCATTGATCCTGGTTTCGGCGGTGTCGCGTAAGAAGAACAGTTTTGCCGACAATACGTCGATAGAAATCATGCCCCTGGAAAGCGGCGAAAAATTGCTGAGCGACCGTGATGTGCGGCAAACCCTGCTGCGCGCTTTTGGCAACACGCTGGAGGGCACGGAACTGGCCAGCCTGGAAGTGGAACGTATGGAACGCGTACTGGAGGAGGATCCCTTTGTACTCGACGCTGAAACTTACGTGGGCCAGCGCAATACCCTGCATGTGCGCATCCGCCAGCGGGAGCCGGTATTGCGTATCCTCGACAACCGCGGCGGTAATTACTATCTCGACAAAGACGCCGCGAAGGTGCCCGTTTCGCGCAACTATACGGCCCGCGTTATTGTGGCTACCGGAAATATCGCCCCGTACACAGCCGATTTCCGGGAGAAAAAACGGAACAGCCTGAAGGATGTATTCCACCTGGCCAATTACCTGATGGCCGATCCGGTGTGGTCCACCTTCATCCAGCAAATCCATGTGAATAACGCGGGCGAATATATCCTCGTTCCCCTGGTGGGCGATCAAAAGATCATGCTGGGCAGCGTCCGGAATCTGGAAGATAAACTGAACAGATTGAAAGTATTCTATAAGGAAGGTATGCCGTATTCGGGGTGGAGAGCGTATGAGACGATCAATTTGAAGTTTTCGGGGCAGGTGGTTTGTCGCAGGTAGGTTTAGAGGGATTAGAGGGTTTAGAAGGTTTAGAGGGTTTAGAGGGTTTAGAAGGTTTAGAAGGTTTAGAGGGTTTAG
>JAKLJF010001131.1 GCA_023151335.1 Thermoanaerobaculia bacterium
AACTCCTGCAAGCCCGCACCGACTATGAAAAAGAATTGGAACAACGGTAAACTGATAACCCTTGGACTGCTCGTGCTTGCCTTGACGACGGCGGCCTGCCGGCAAAAAACCGCCGGGCATGAGGGCCACATCCCGGAAGAAAAGACCGGGCACGAAAGCCACAATGCCGAAGAAAAGGCCGTTTACACCTGCCCGATGCACCCGGAAATCATCCGCGACGCACCCGGCAGTTGCCCTATTTGCGGTATGGATCTGGTCAAAAAAGTAGATGGCCATACCGGCCACGCTGCCGGGGCGGACAGTATTGACATCCTTTTGAAGCCTACCTACGAATATGTACTAAGCGCCACCGTGACCATACGCCCGGAACAAAAATCTTTGTCCATAAGCATCGAAGCGCCCGGCTACCTGGCCTACGATGCCCGAAAGATCAACGCGGTATCGGCGCGTTACGGGGGTCGCATCGAGCGGCTGTATGTCCGTTATCCTTTTCAGCCCATTCAAAAAGGCCAACGCCTGCTCGACATTTACAGCCCTGAGATTGTCACAGCGCAACAAGAATTGATTTTTTTGAAAGAAAATGACCCGGACAACGCGACCCTGCTCGAAAATGCCCGCCGCCGCCTTTCCCTGCTCGGTATGCCCGCCGGGCAAATCAGCGATGTGGAAAGCAGCCGAAAACCGCTCCTGTCGCTGCCGGTGTTTAGCCCCTACGCCGGTTTGCTTGTTGAAAACCCCGGCGGCGGCCCGTCCCCAACCATGCCCGGTGGCGGCATGAACGATGATAAGTCTGCACAAAACACCTCCCCTCCGCCGCCCTCCACCGCTACTTCCGCCGAACTTTCCCTGAAAGAAGGTATGTACGTCCAGTCCGGTCAGCGGCTTTTCGGGCTGCAAAGCCTGGAGACCGTGTGGGCCATACTCGAATTTTATCCGTTCGATGTGCAGTTGTTGAAGGTCGGCCAGGCGGTCGAATTGCGTATCGAATCGTATGCCGAACCGATCCGGGGGAAAATCAACTACATCGAACCGCTGTATGGCGCCGGGAGTAAAAACCTTCGGGCACGGGTGTATCTGTCCAATCCCGGTAGGCGACTCAAGCCCGGCGCCTTGCTCACCGCCACCGTGCAGGCAGGCAGCAAGTCCGCGCTCTGGATTCCAGGATTGGCGGTACTCGACCTCGGGCGAAGCAAGGTCGTTTTTGTAAAAACAGCCGGCGGCTTCCGGTCGCAGAAAATCAGCACAGGCCACCGCTCCGGTCGGATGCTGGAAGTAACGACAGGACTTTCGCCGGACGATGAAATCGCTGAAAATGCGCAATTGCTCATGGACAGCGAGAGTTTTGTAAAAGCAAACTAATTGACGATGAATATTTTGAAAATAAAAAATGCTCCACTGTTCCTGGCTATATTATGGCTCGCCGCCTGCGGCAAACCAACCTC
>JAKLJF010001132.1 GCA_023151335.1 Thermoanaerobaculia bacterium
GCCCCTTGTTTTTTGGCGTAGCCCATAAATTCAAAGAAGCCATGCGGCGGGTAAGCAAACCGCCAAAGGTGCTGATCCTGCGCATGCGTTTTGTGCCCACTATCGACGAAACAGGCATCCATAACCTGCGGGAATTTATCAAAAACATGCAGGCACGCAAGGTAAAAGTAATCCTCTCAGGTGTCGGCCCCCAGCTGCACGAGGAACTGGAAGAAGCGCGGCTGATCTTTTTGGTAGGCAAAAAAAATGTAGTGGCACATATCAGTCAGGCTGTAGAGCGGGCGAAGGAAAACCTGGAAGATGGGGGCAGTTAATGGAGGGCGGTTTTATGCCGTACCTTTTATAAGTACTCGTTTTTGACGGCGATCATCTGCGCCACGATACTCAGCGCGATCTCCCGCGCCGTTTTCGACTTGATCGGCACGCCTACCGGCGCGTGGATGCGTTTCAGGTCTTCTTCCGAAAATCCTTCGGCCAGCAGACGTTCGCGGCGGCGTTCGTTGGATTTTTTGCTCGACAAGGCGCCGATATAGGCGGCTTTGGAGCGCAGCAACAGGTGCAGGGCCTGATCGTCGATCTTCGGGTCGTGCGCCATGGCCACGGCAAAAGTGTACTCGTCCAGCGGATAATCCGGCATCACCTCGGCGGGATATTCCTCCACGATCCGGTCGGGCGGGGTAGGGAAGTGCGTATTGCGCGCAAAAGCGCTGCGCGGATCGATGACGATCGTTTCAAAATCAAAGTATTTGGCCAGGTGTACCAGTTCGGCCGCCGCATGTGCGGCGCCAATGACAAAGAGCTGAAACTTTGGCGGAAACACCCGGAGGAACCAGCGTTCCTCCGCGGCCTGCACCGCCTGGCTTTTGCGCTCGCGGTAGGCGCGCAGGGCTTCGTCTGCCAGCCCGGGTCGGGCGGCGGAGCCAATCGTATGGCCGTCGGGCATAACCAGAAAATGGGCGCTGCCGGGGTCCGAAATCCGGGTTGCCAGTACGCAGCCTTTATTTTCCGAAAGACAGCGGTGCAGCTCCTGCCAGAGCGCCGGCTCGCCGGGCGCGAAAAATTTTTCCAGGAAAATTTCGATGGTACCACCGCAGGTAAGGCCTACCGACCAGGCGTCGTCGTCGCTGACGCCGAATTTTAGTTCCCGGCCTTTGCCGCCGGCGTTCGTTTCTCCGGAGGCGCGCAGGATAGCGCCTTCCACGCAGCCGCCCGACACGGACCCCAGCATTTCCATTTCCGGACCGATAAACATCATGGTGCCCACCGGGCGCGGGGCGCTGCCCCAGGTATTGATCACCGTGGCGGCGCTGAACGGTTTGCCTTCAGCCAGCCAGCGGTCGATTTGTGGTAAATATTCGCGCATGAAGAACAGAATTGTTTGTTTAGAGCATTGGTCAGCCGACCTGCCAGACAAAAAAGAGGGGT
>JAKLJF010001133.1:0-1167 GCA_023151335.1 Thermoanaerobaculia bacterium
TTTAGAAGGTTTAGATGGTTTAGGTGGTTTAGAGGGTTTAGGTGGTTTAGAGGGTTTAGATGAGGGGGCGCAGGGGTTGGGAAAAGTAAAATTCAAAAGACAAACGGTGAATGGCGTTTGTCTTATTCATTCGGGGCGAAGGTAGAGAAGAGTTGCGAGTAATATCCGACTCAATTCCGCATGTCTGCCCCCCAGGCAAGTTTTTCCCGCAGGGTTTGGAGGAAGGTCGTGTCTTGCAGCTGCACAAGTTTGATCTTGAAATCGTTCCGTCGTACGGCCAGCTGGTGTTTCGCGGTGATCAGTTCAAATCGCGAATCGAGCGTACAAATGAAGTTGTCGCCACGGCCTTCAATTTCAAATGAAATAACCGATTGATCAGACAGGACGATGGGGCGCACATTGAGGTTGTGCGGAGCCACGGGTGTGATAACGAAGTTGCCGGAGTTGGGCAGTACGATCGGGCCGCCGCAGCTGAGTGAATAAGCCGTGCTGCCGGTAGGCGTCGCAATCACGATGCCGTCGGCCCAGTAGGAATTCAGGTAATCGCCATTAAGAAAAGTATGGATCGTGATCATGGAGGAAGTATCGCGCTTCAGCAGGGTACAATCATTGAGCGCAAAGGGAATTTCCCCGAACACATCCGGCGAACTTTCCAGGTACAACATGACCCTTTCGTTGATATTATACCGCCCGGCGACCAGTTTATCGATTGAATCGCCGATGTGGTGTTTGTCGATACTGGCCAGAAAACCCAACCGCCCGAGGTTAATGCCCAGCATGGGTGCGCCGGCGTCGCGCACCAGGGTGACAGCGTTGAGCATGGTGCCGTCGCCGCCCAGCACGATCACAAAATCGATGCGGTGTACCCGGAAATCCCGGTAGCCATCGAAGGCCGCGTAAGGCCCGTTGAAGCGGATCTTGCCCTCCAGGTCCTGCAGATAGGGCGTGTACACGTAGGTAGTGACCCCGTTGGCATACAGTGCATCAAACAACATTTGAATATAGGGAAGATCCTTGTCTTTATATTGTTTGCCAAAAACGACGACTTGCATAAAATGTGGTTAATATGTTCAAGGGTGATCAGGCCGTAGAAACAAAGGTAACAACAGGGTGAAAGATTATATTCAAACCCTGCAACGAAAATCAAACAAACCCGATCCCGGCAGG
>JAKLJF010001133.1:1177-1415 GCA_023151335.1 Thermoanaerobaculia bacterium
TTTTTTTGTATAATATAAGGTGTTTGGAACGGGAATGTACCGTGCCCGTGGTACGTCCTGCCGTTTACTTTTCAATCCGTCGTCTACCCGACGTTTAAACCCTGTATTGGAGGGATAATTTTATGTGTAGCAGACCTACATTCGTAAAAAAAATCATCCCACTTATGCGATCACTTATCCTTTACACCGCTTTCCTGTTTGGCTGCCTGGCCACTGTCGGCGCACAAACCGCCTATTA
>JAKLJF010001134.1 GCA_023151335.1 Thermoanaerobaculia bacterium
ATCCGATCCTAAACCATTCTAAACCCTCTAAACTTTCTAAACCCTCTAAACCTTCTAAACTTTCTAAACCCTTCTAAACCCTCTAAACCCTTCTAAACCCTTTCTAAACATATTTATTCCTCTTCCACCGGCACCGGATTGCTTTGCCACATCAGGTAAGCCTTGAGGAAGCCGTCGAGATCGCCGTCGAGCACAGCATCGGGGTTGTGAACTTTATAGCCGGTGCGCAGGTCTTTCACCCAGCGGTCGTCGAGCACATAAGAGCGGATTTGGCTGCCCCATTCGATTTTTGATTTACCGGCCTCGATTTTGTCTTTTTCTTCCTGGCGTTTGCGCAGTTCGATCTCATACAGGCGGCTTTTCAGCATCTGCATAGCCCGGTCGCGGTTTTGGTGCTGGCTGCGTTCGGCCTGGCATTCCACCACCACGCCGGAGGGGAGGTGGCGGAGGCGCACGGCCGATTCGGTCCGGTTGACGTGCTGGCCACCGGCGCCCGAGGCGCGGAAAACGTCCATTTCAATGTCGTCGGGTTTGATAACGACCTCGATGCTGTCGTCTTCCACCAGGGGGTATACGAACACCGAGGAAAAGGAGGTCTGGCGTTTGCCCTGGGCATTGAAGGGACTGACGCGCACGAGGCGGTGTACGCCGTTTTCACCCTTGAGCCAACCGTAGGCATAGTCGCCGCGGATCTCGATGCTGGCCGATTTGATACCGGCGGCGTCGCCTTCCTGTTCGAACAGTTCCACCACCTTGAAGCCCGATTTTTCCGCCCACATGGTGTACATGCGCAGCAGCATGGCCGACCAGTCGCAGGCTTCGGTGCCGCCGGCGCCGGCATTGATGGTGAGCACCGCGTTCATGGGGTCCTCTTTTTGGTTAAGGGTGCTGCGGAATTCTGCGTCGGCCAGGATGTCGGCGGCGCGGGCGTACTGGGCATCCACCTCCGCTTCGGAGGCCATGCCTTCTTTCTGGAATTCATACAGGCCTTCCAGGTCGTCTATTTCGCGGGCGAGGTCGTTGTATTCGTCTACCCACTTTTTGTTCAGGCCGATCTTTCGCTGGATGCCTTCGGCGCGTTTGGGGTCGTTCCAAAAGTTTGGGTCGAGGGTTTGGCTGGTCAGGTCTTCTATTTCGCGGAGCCGGTTGTCCACGTCAAAGATACCTCCTTAAGACCGCCAGTTTTTCCTTCAACTCCTTGAGTTGTTCGATTGTCATAACTGGAAACGGATGAGTTTTAGATAGTTTAGAGAGTTTAGAAGGTTTAGAAGGTTTAGAGGGTTTAGAGGGTTTAGAGGGCTTAGAGGGTTTAGAAGGTTTAGAGGGTTTAGAGGGTTTAGAGGGTTTAGAGGGTTAGCCAACAGCCTATTGCTTCCC
>JAKLJF010001135.1 GCA_023151335.1 Thermoanaerobaculia bacterium
TGATGGGCGCCCACGGCCACCGGACGATCAAGGACCTGATCTTTGGGGCGACCGTGGATGCGGTGCGGCATGCCGTCAGAATCCCGGTGCTGATCGTGCGATGAGAACAAAAAGGCAAATTGCTGATAGTACCGTGTATCTTCCTTATAAATAAGGAGCAGATGTCGCCCAATGGTTGTTCAAATTTTTATTGCGCTCCGGAGCATGCTATTTTTGCCGGAAAATATAAAATCCATGTCCATATCTGCCGCCGAAATCAGCGAACTGTTGCGTCGCCGACGCGCCATTTTCCCCAAATTCTACCTGGCCGGACAGCCCATCGAGCGCGCCGTCATCGAACAACTCCTCGAAAACGCCAATTGGGCCCCGACCCACAAACGCACCGAACCCTGGCGTTTTCAGGTGTTCCATTCTGCGGAAAGCCGCGACCAATTGGGCGATTATATGGCCGAATTTTACCGCAAAAACACCCCGCCGGAACTATTTTCCGAAGAAAAAATGATCAAAAACGGCGAGAACCCGCGGCGTTCGGGCGCTGTTATCGCGATCATCCTCCACCGCGACCCCGCGGAAAGTATCCCGGAATTTGAGGAGATCGCCGCCGTGGCAATGGCCGTTCAAAATATGTGGCTCACCTGTACGGCGCTCGGCTTGGGCTGCTACTGGAGCACCCCCAAAGCCGCCCTTGAAATGCGGGAATTCCTTCACCTGGCGCCTAACGAGCGTTGCCTGGGGCTTTTCTACATGGGTTGGCACGACATGCCGGAGCTGCCGGGGAAAAGAGAACCCGCGGAGAACAAGACGGTTTGGCGGTAAGCGGGCATTTCGCCTGGCCTAACCGATCAGTTCCGCCAGTTTACCCAGCTTGCCGAATGCTTTCGGGAAAAATGCGATGAATGGGGAAACCCTGGAAGCAAGGGACGGCCTGCTAACGATGTTTTGAAGGGGGCTGGATCGCTTAACCCCTTTTCAACACTTTTCCTCTTTGCACCCGCCCTTCACACCAAACTTCGTAAAAGTACACCCCCGCCCCCAAATCTTGCACAACCATTTCTGTGATCGGCGCCGAAGGGTCAAAAACCTGCTCCCTTACCGAGCGGCCTGTCAAGTCGTACAGCCGCAGCCGCGCCATACCGGCGTACTGCCGGTTGGGCACGATTTTCAGCGTGACGCCCGCGGGGTTGGGAAACACCGAAAAACCCGGCAACGGCGTGGGCGGGGCGGTGGCGCTCACTACCGGTGAGCAGGGCAGGCCGGGACTTTCGATTGGGCCGAGGCGGTAGTTTGGAAAAGAAGGCATGGAAGCCCCGCTGGGCGTGGGTAGCGGCAACCCCCGCTGCTCCACGTTACAGGCC
>JAKLJF010001136.1 GCA_023151335.1 Thermoanaerobaculia bacterium
TTTACCCGCGAAATCCAAGTCGTAAGTCGTAAGTCGTCAGTCGTAAGTCGTCAGTCGTCAGTCGTAAGTCGTCAGTCGTAAGTCGTAAGTCACAACGCTCCTTCCGGCATACGCCCTTCCTTCAAGGCTGCTGTCTGTGCCGGCGTAAACGGCGGCTCCAGCAAATCCTGTTTTTCCTGGAAACAGCGGAACATATCGGCGATAAAATGTATCCGGTCGGCCAGGTTGGCCCAGTCGACAGCGCCGGAGGCTTGCAGGCTGTCGGGGGTAGGGTCGATTTGCGCCAGCAAAGCCAGGAGATCCGGGTTCATGATTTGTTGCAACGTTTCCGGAAATGGGTATTGCAAATCGGCGCCGAGCCGCAGGCGCTGGCTGTGCGGGAAACCGATACTCATCAGATGGTCAGTCAGGAAAACACGGATTTTTTGCTGCGCCAGGGAATAAAAGCGAAGCATAGCGTCGTCCAGCCGGGAGGATCGTTTCAGCAGGCGCAGGAACAGGAAAGTCAGGTAATAGAACCAACCCCGGTACGGGAAAAGCGCTTCGAGTATTCGGCGGCTGAAGGAGCCCGGTTCCGGGAGCGCGGCTTCGAGCGCTTCTTTGATTTCCGGTTGCAGGCGTGTTTGTTCGTGGAAGCCGATGTCGAGGTTGGCCAGCAGGATCAGTTCGGCCTTTGTTTTGGTATCCGGCTCGAACATGGCCTGGTAATAGCAACGAAACGCCTGCCGGAGGTATTGCTGACCGTCGGGCGGACCGCCGGGGCGCAAGCCGGCGCAAAACCGGTCGATATGAGCGGCGTCGAAAGTCTGATCTGATGCGCAGTCGTGGAGGAAACGGGCGAATTCGCGACCGATCTCCGCATACACCTTGCGGTTGCCGCGGGCCACCGCGTCGCTGGCCCGCGCCGTGATGGCAGCCGGATCGAGCGCTGTCCATAATAAATGGTGTACCTTTTTTGGGTCTGACAGGGCTTTACTGCTCCGGGCCATCGGGGCAATTTGTCCCGCCGCGTCTTGGATGTTGGCCATCAGGTACTGTTCCAGCGCGCGGCTCAGGTCTTCGCCGCGGATGGTTTGGCCCGCCTGTTTGGATGCCCAGGTGGCGAAGGTACACCAGTTGGCCACCGGGCCGAGGCGTTCGGTCAGGGCCCCCGACAGTTCATGGTAGCTTTGGGTGATGCGTAAATTACGGATCGCCGGTTCTTCTAACCCGGCTATCCGGTCGACTTCAGGGACGGAAGGGCGTGTTTTCATGTTGAAATTTGAGGGGAAAGATACGACTTACGACTTGAGACTTACGACTTACGACTTGGGGTTCGCGGGTAAT
>JAKLJF010001137.1 GCA_023151335.1 Thermoanaerobaculia bacterium
GGGATGGTGTGCGAAACCCCTCCCCCGACCCCTCCGGAAACCCCACCCCCGACCCCTCCCCTAACGGGGAGGGGAGATGTGACGCCCTCTACGTCTCCCCTCCCCTTTAGGGGAGGGGTCGGGGGTGGGGTTTCAGAAGGGGTCGGGGGTGGGGTTTCATCCTTCGATGAGATTCCCGCCGTTATCCTCCGCCATTTCGGCCACACCCTTATCCCGGAATCAGCCTTCCCCTCCCTGTGGGAACTCTTGCTCCAGGACAAAAAAAACGCATCCGGCACAGTGCGGATGGCTGTGCCGGATGCGGAACCCTTTTCCATGTGCTGGATGGAACTGACGCGGGAAGAAATGCAGCAACGCCTGCGATATTACAACGCTATCAATTCAGACCTTTAGGTTTCACAATAGTAAATACCCTCGATATATTGAAACCGAAGCGAACGCCGTCGAACCATTTGTCCGTGGTTTCGGTGATAAAACCTTTATAGGTCATGTCGGTGGAATTGGTGAAATGCATCTGGAAAACGTGTCCGCCTGTTTCTATGTCAAATCCGATGGACAGCACGTTGGTGAAATCCGGTCTGAGCTGGTCGGGCAGTACATAGTAGTATTCCGCGTTGAGCGTGATGCGTTTGGTCAGTTTTATCCGGCCTGCGGCGCCGAGGGCCAACACGTCGTTTTTTTCCGCCTTGGTTTCCACCAAGTTGCGGTGCACAAGGGTGGGCATCAGTTGCAGGGTAAAGGCGTCGCTGAACTTCCGGCCAATCAGTACCTGGTGGGTGTAATACAGCCGGGAAGAGAACTTGTTTTCCCGGGTTTGGTCCGAAAATTTCACTGTTTTGATTTGCGCGTCGACCAGGTAGGATAGCGACAGCGGCATGTTTCGTTTGCCGGTCGACTGGCGCAGGAGCTTGTACTTGGCAAAACCGTCGATGATCTTTTCTTTGGTACTGCGCCCCACGCCCACCATCAGCCGGTCGGTAATGCCGTAATCGATACCGATCCGGATCGTGGCGCCATCCAGGCCGAAAATGTCGTAAAGCCCCTGATTCAGGGGGGAAAAGCGGTGCGAGATTTTAGAATCCAGCACACCGGCAGCCGTGTTTTCCAGGGAATGGCCGTTCACCACCCGGTTCGTTTTAAAACTGGCCGCGGCGTATTCCGTGGTCTCTTCCTCGCCCAGCAAGGAAAGCAGATCGCCCTCATCCTGGGCCATGAGCCATTGGTTCATCAGGAGGCAGCAAAAAAGGAGTAAGGATTTTTTCATATTCAAGATTGAGGGTGAAGTATATCGAATGTCGAACAGAGAATATCGAA
>JAKLJF010001138.1 GCA_023151335.1 Thermoanaerobaculia bacterium
CAGGGGAAGCAGGGGAATTGGCGGACGTAGTCGAAGGCGAGGTAGCGGGTTGGGTATTAGTCCGCGCCTGTTCAGCGCGGTGATCGGCCCGGGCCTGATTGAGCATACCACTGGCGCGATCCAGGATGCCGGGGCGGTTATTCATACCCATCATTTGATTGATCTGTGGTACGCCGGTACCGCCCACCCGTTCGAACATGAGGTTCAGCAGTTGAGTCATTACCGCGTCGCGTACGCGGTCCATCGACGCGTCTTCGCCCACCTGCGTCACTTTGATGGCGCCGTTGTTCATCATTTCGTCGACGGCCATACCGATTTCGGCCTGCAGGACGGGCATGGCAATAGCGGCTTCAAAGGTTGAGTTTTTGTACATCTGTTCGAAATCGGCTTCGATGGTGACCCGTTTCGGGGCCAGAAAGCCGGCTACCTCCATGTCGAACTGAATGGAAAAATCGGGCGTGGGGGTATTGAAAGTTTCCCACAGCAGTTTGCTGCCCATAGCATTGAGCATGACGGCTACCGCTGCCTTCTGGTTTTCAAGAATAGGTGCGCTGCCCAGGCCCACCACGGTTTGCGCATAACCGCCATCTTTGTTGGCAATACCCGAGATCAGTGCGACGGTGCCTGATTTGAACACCACCGGTCCCACGATCTTGCCCCCGGCATCGATGCGTTGCAGGGCGCGTTCGGCTTCTTTGATCTGGTCGTCGGATACGCTGAGTTCGACCAAAGCGTGCACCACACCGCCGCCAGTCTGGCTTTCCGTGATAGAGGTGTTCGATTCGACGCTGGTGCGCTCGTTCTTCACGTAGCGCAGGAAGGAAAACATGGGCTTATTGTCGGGATGCCGGCCAATGCGCGGTTTGTCGGGCAGGTAATAGTAGTTTTTTGTCGCGGCAGTTTGGCCCAGGGCCGGGAAAACGATCAGTTCGCCGGCGCGCACGGGTTTGTCGAGCAGGATTTGCTGTGCAAAGCCGGTATTGATACCAACAAACAAAAAGTAGGCGAAAAAGAATGCATGTTTCATAATATGTCGGTTTGATGGTTTTAATGAAAGAACGACATGCCGCGGCGTAGATTAACTCCGGTTGAGCAAACGCACCATATACACCCGCTTACCGTTGATCACGGCGTTTTCCAGGTTGGTCATCAGGTCGTTATAAGAAGCGATTTTTTCGTGGCCGTCCTGGCGCAGGGTCAGGCCGAATTGCCGGGGGCCGATGTTCATGGGGTCTTCGATCACCACGACGGCATTGCTGCCCGACACCCGCATACCGCTGATCACCATACCGTAAAGCGTGGTGGCGTCC
>JAKLJF010001139.1 GCA_023151335.1 Thermoanaerobaculia bacterium
GGCTATCGGCGGGGACGTATCTGATAAATGTTTCGTCGAAAGATGGGGTTCTGCTTTTTTCCGGGAAAATATGGGTGGAATAATTAAATATTCAAATTCCTGGCAGTATGAGTATAGTTCTTCCACGACTGGTAGAAACCTATTTACTTGATACAGATTAAATATATTTCAATATTACTTCCACCAACCGAAAAACCGTCGTTGAAGATTCCTCTGCCGCGGGACTTCGATGGTCATATTGGTCATATATGCGCTCTGCCCGCATGATAGCAATATCTATCCGGCGCTTTCCGGACTTTGGGTCATTCGCAATCAAATGATCAAAGATATCATCTGTAATAGCCTTGCTTCTGTCGAAATCGTAATGACTGCCAAGTTTATTTAAATAGGTATTCAGTTTTTCTCCATATCGATCGCGATGCAACCCTCCCCCTGGTGGTCTTCAAAATGAAGGAGCAACCAATATTCAAATGCCTGATTGGAATAAGCAACGCCAAATCCAAGTTGTTCTGCAAATTGAATAGCGGCATTAAAATCTGATGCAGGGAAATCATCTTTGTCAAACACGCACCATACCTGTTCGTAATCTCCTTTCGCCTTCAAAGCTTCAGCCCGCCTGACCAATGAAAGTGTATTATATCCTTCTCCAACTGCCTCGATGGTAGCCGAAGTGAGCCTGAACTTTTCGAAGTAGCCGGGTTCCGTATTTATCCCTTCGCAAACCACTAAAATAGCAGGCTTTTGCACTCGTGTCGGCTCAGGGCGCTCCAAAGAGGGTTCTCCGCGCCTCCGGCCTTTTGCCTCCGCAATGGTTTCTTTATGTCGTTGTTTCCTGGCAATTTGTTCGGCTCTCTTATTTTTCATCTTCATAGGCCATCTCGTGCGTATTGGTGAGCTACTTGTCGAAATCGCCTAAGTAAGGAATAGCCCCGTACTTGCCCTGTATGTAATTATCCTCAAGTTTGTCTGTATCCCGCACGTTTTTAATGTCGGACAAAGCATACAACGTGGCCGCCCCGTAACGATCTTTTTCCGTAAACCATATCTGATCCCTGCGAAAGACCCCAGAGTTGAGTAAATTGGTGTCATGCGTGTTAAAGATCAATTGCGCGTTATACGGATTTCGCTCTTTGGAGTTAAAAATTTCCACTAATTTGCATACCAGGTTGGGATGCAGTTTGGAATCCAATTCATCTATAACCAATGTGTCGCCTTTGGCCAATGTTTCGAGGATTGGCCCAGTCATTGCGTAATACTTTCGGGTG
>JAKLJF010000113.1 GCA_023151335.1 Thermoanaerobaculia bacterium
GATGACGATGGGCGTGTTTCCTATTATTGGCATCCCCCTGCCATTTATCAGCTACGGCGGTTCTTCGCTTATTGGTTTTACCCTGATGATCGGGGTGCTGCTGAAACTGGACAGCCACAGGAATTTGGCTTAAAGAGGTTGAACGAGTTACGGGTGGAGCGGGTTCGGATACCCCTGGCCTCCCTGCTTAGAAACACCAGGAGCACTTAAACCCGTTCAACCCGCTCCACCCGTAACCCGCTCAACCTCTTTTAAATTATGCACCTGTACGAACAATTAACCGCGGCAAAACAACGCGGCGAAAAACGCTTAGCCGTATTGATCGATCCCGACAAGTTGCGGCTGCAGCGGCTGGAGGAGTTGCTGGGCCTGGGAATCGAATGTGGGGTACACTACTTTTTTATCGGCGGTAGCCTGGTGGTGAACAACATGCTCGATGAAGTGCTGTCGGGTATCCGGCAGCGCTGCGACATTCCCCTGGTGTTGTTCCCAGGCAATTCTTTTCAACTCAGCTATAAAGCAGACGCTATTTTGTTTCTCTCCCTTATCAGCGGACGAAACCCCGAATTGCTGATCGGACAGCACGTCATCGCCGCGCCTTTTCTGAAAATGTCGCCCCTCGAAGTGATCTCCACCGGCTATATGCTGATCGACGGCGGCGTACAGACTGCCGTGCAATACATGTCGAACACCTATCCGATCCCGGCCGGAAAAACCGACATAGCCGTATGCACCGCGCTCGCCGGCGAAATGCTGGGTTTAAAAACGATCTACCTCGAAGCCGGTTCGGGCGCCCTCAATCCCGTACCGGAACACATGATCGAAGCCGTGCGGGGCGCCATTTCCATACCGCTCATCGTCGGTGGCGGCATCCGTACGCCGGAAAAAGCGGCGGCCAGCCTGCGGGCAGGAGCGGATATGCTCGTGGTGGGAAATGCGGTGGAAAAGGAGCCGGGGTTGTTGCGGGAGCTATCAGCGGTGGTGCGGGGCTATTGATGATCGCATATATTATGCTGGTTTTATAAGTTTTTCTTATGGTATCATATTTCAGGAACACCTTTTGCCCGCCGCTGATAAATTTTTGACTTAGATATTGGATGCAAGGACAATTTGAGTGAGACGTCTCACAGATTCCAGCGCAGCATCAAAATCCGGTTCCGCTCCCTCCGGCGCGTAAGATACTCCCTTTACAAATTGGTCGTATTCCTTTCGGTATTCGGTGTCTTGGGTGAGTATTGCCAGCATTTGCGCAAATTTTTCCGCATTTGAACGCCCATAAGCCGGTTTGTTTTTGAGAAGCGTATCATTATCAAGTTGCATGGATGCCACTACCAACCGGGGAAACCGCGCATCATCCTTTACAAGATTTTCAAGTGCCGCCAGATCATGAATATGGCGCACAATGGCCGGATCGTCGTTCGTCTCGCCGCGTACTCGATTAGGAATGCGCCAGGCGAGAGCACTTAATTTATCCGCCGCCGTTTCCACCGGGTCTATGCAGGCAATGCCATGTACTTCCGGTGCCCAATTTGCCAATTTCGCTAAAAACGAGCCTACCGGCATTTGCTTAACAGGAAGTTGGGGGCTCACAACTTTTACTTCCAACTTGATATGAGTGCGCAAAGCGTCGTGGCGATCAAACAATGTGTCATACTCAATATCAACAGTGAAATACTTGTTGCTGTCTCTCGCCTCCGGATCGCTTACCTTAAATCCCGCCTGACGTAACGAGTTCACGACTGCATTCTTGAACCCGGAGAGTTTTTGGCGGCTCGGGGAGTCTTCGGCACTGATAACGCGAAAATCAACATCTTCAGAAAAGCGTTGAATCAAGCCATGTGCTTTTGATAGTGCCGTCCCCCCGGAAAATACGATTTCAAAACATGGAAATTGCTGATCGGAAAGAAAGGCCAGCACTTGCGCAACGTGCCAGTCTTTTTCAACCATTGCAGGATCAACAGCCAATTCTGCCGCTGCTTGTTCAAACTGCTCCTTACTTGGAGATGTGTTCATAAACAACGAAGGTTCCGTTATATCCTATCTTGCGATTGATACGGCCTCTCACTGCAATCACTCGACCGGTAGGCACTTGGGTGGTTCTGCCTGCGCTATATTCTTTCTCTAAAGAAGAGGGCGCAGTTTCCACTCCCAGCCGCTTCAATGCCTCTTTGGCAAGACTCGGGAGCGGTTTTTGGGGAACTCTTTTCCCACTAACAACCGATACCGTTGTCTTGGCATAGAGCCCGTATCCGATTTTTACGATCTTACCCTTTGCCACCAGCATTCGGAGTGCTCGTCCTATCTGGTCATAGCCACCTAAGCCTTCAAGATCAGCACGCATAATCACGGTCGATTTCTTGCGAGAAATGCGCTCGGCCACTTTCTTTTCTAATGTGCTGATTTTGGACATTTTGATGTGCCTTGGTACTTACATAAATACGACAAATACGGACTGCAAAAATACGACATTTTTGTGATTTTTGCAAGCGCGATCTACGCTTCTTTTAATCGCTCGATTTCCTCTTTTATGACCTGAATGACTTCCTTGTTATAAATTTCCTTTTTGCCATCATTCTTGATCGTGTATATATAAAATACTTTGCCACCGAATACTTCCGAAAATTGTCTGTGGGTTTCCTCCTGAATGGTCTTTTCTTTAAAAATTTGAGGAAGCTGAACCGATCCACCTTCTATACTGATCGGTTTGATTTGCAGACCAATGAATTTTTCGCCGACTTGGATGTAAAAATCCACGTTAAATAACCTATCCCACTCATCTGGCGCCGGCTCAATTTTTTCACCGAGAATTTGCTGAAGTTGCCCATATATGGTTTCAATTTCAGTCACATAACCCTCATATGTTCTGTCAATTACGAGCTGGATGATGTAATGGATGCAATCCTCTTCAGTGATGTGGGCAACCTCTGCTTGAATTACCTCCGTAATCTTAATGTAGAGTGTTTTGCCCAATTCCTCGATATGTTCCTTGGGACGCACGTTGGCAAAGTAATAATCACGCCATTCCTCCAGCGTTTTAGGAGCACATTTTCGGATCGACTCTGAAGTTGGCCCTACATTTCGCTTGAAGTTCAACTGAAAGCGATTCATCGCACTGTTGAGTATCCATTCTTTGGCCATTTTTCAAGGTAATAGTTTTAAGAATTTTTCTTTGTGCTTGAAATCCAATGCCTTATCTATATATACAAACCCAGATTTCACCAAATGAGCATTTACAAACGTTTTGTTCTCCAAATATAGGTATGCCATCAGGTTATTTTGGTGGTCATGTTTAATAACGTCATATTTCAGGAATACCTTATGACCTTTGGTCTTGGCGCGCAAAAAGTCGCTGGCTTTTCCATTGTGTTCAGGGTTCTCCCGCACCCCGATCAACCGCACCGTCAGCCCGTTGCTCAACCGTACCAGCTCGGGACTTATGACTTCTTTTACGGTGAAAAACGCTTCCCGTTTGCCATCGCTTTCCCGGTCTATTTTGGAACCGAATTGCAGTTTTTTAACGTCAATTTTTTTATCCAGCCGGAGCGGGTCGTGAAATATGTAAGGCAATTTCTTTATTTCTTCTTCAAAATCAGTTTCTGCAGGTTCCTGATTGACGAAGATGAACTGGGGTTTTTCAAAAAGCGTGATTTTGTCCGCTCCTATCTTTTCCCGTATTATCGGGAGAAATGCCGGATTGATCTCGTAGCCAATCGAGTGCCTGTCAAGATTTTTAGCTGCCAGTGTTGTCGTACCACTACCCAGAAATGGATCAAGCACTACATCGCCCACAAACGCGAACATTTTGATGAGGCGGCGCGGCAACTCTTCTGGAAACATGGCCAGATGGTTATCCTGCCTGGCGCCGGGGAAGTTCCAATGGCCGCTGAATAACTCATTCCATTCTTCTGTGGTCATTTTTGACAACTCCTTCTTGTCGGGGTCAGGCTTGGGTGCGTTGCCTTGTTTTTTGAAAAGCAGAATAAACTCGTAGTCAATTTTGAGGATGCCGTTGCGCGGATAAGGGAAACTGCCCATCACGCTTGCGCCGCCCGTGGTATTTGTAGTGGCCACTTTTTGCCAGATGACCGCGCCCATATAATCGAAGCCGATTGACTCGCAGAATTTTATAATTTCCGTGCGAATTGGAATTACTTTATACCGCCCGTAATAAACCGAACGGGCAAATTGGTCGCCAATGTTAATACACAACCGGCAGCCTTTATGTAAAACCCGGTGACATTCGGCCCAAACCAGATTGAGGTGATTGATGTAGGTTTCGTAATCGTCGTGAAAACCTATTTGGTTTTCCGAGCCATAATCCTTCAACTGCCAGTAAGGCGGCGACGTTACCACCAAATGCACGCTCTCATCCCGCACCTCGCACATGGAACGGCTGTCGCCGGTTACGATTTTATGATAGGTTTTCATTTCCGCAATTTTTTCAACCGTAAAATTACTGCTTTCCGGTCGCCCCGGTTCAACCGTAACCCCTTAAATTTGTTCCCTTATACTGTAAACACACCAGACAAACGCTAAACTGCCGCGCTATGACTACCGATCTCGCCACCGCTACCCATAAACTCGACCGCGTGGGTTTTCTCGACCTCGACGTGGACCCCGACCTCGACCTCGTCGCCGAAATTCAACGCCTGAAAAAAGAAAAAAATGCCATCATATTGGCCCACTATTACCAGGAGTCTGAAATACAGGACGTGGCCGACTATATCGGCGACTCGCTGGGCCTGTCGCAAAAAGCCGCCGCAACCGACGCGGAGATCATCGTTTTTGCGGGGGTGCATTTCATGGCAGAGACGGCCAAAATGTTGTCGCCCAATAAAAAAGTGCTGCTGCCCGACCTGAAAGCCGGCTGTTCCCTGGCCGACTCCTGTCCGCCGCACCTGTTTCGCAAGTTCAAGGAAAAATACCCCGATCACATCGTGGTGTCGTACATCAACTGTACCGCCGAACTGAAAACACTGACCGACATCTGCTGCACCAGCACCAACGCCCTGGCCATCATCGAGAGCATACCGAAGGACCAGCCGATCATTTTTGCGCCGGACAAAAACCTGGGCATGTACCTGATCAAAAAAACCGGCCGCGACATGGTGCTCTGGAACGGCGCCTGCATGGTGCACGAGATTTTCAGCCACGAGCGTATCGTGAAACTGAAAAACCGCCACCCGAACGCCAAGTTCATCGCTCACCCGGAATGCGAGCCGCACATCCTCGAAATGGCCGACTTCATCGGCAGCACCACGGGGCTGCTGAAATACACCATCAGCGATTCGGCACAGGAATACATCGTAGCCACCGAGCCCGGTATCCTGCATCAGATGCAATTGGCCAGCCCGCAAAAAACCTTCATCCCGGCGCCGCCGAACAACAATTGCGCCTGCAACGACTGCCCGCACATGAAGCGCAACACGATGGAGAAACTTTACCTGTGTATGGAATACGAGATGCCGGAGATCATCCTGCCGGATTGGGTGATCGAGCAGGGGGTGAAAAGCATCAACCGGATGATGGAAATTTCGGAAAAGGCGGGGCTGGGGCTGAAAGGGTAGGCGCGCGTTACTTTTTTCTGGCGAAGAATTCGTCTACATCCACGCCGTCGGCTTCGATCAGGCGGCGCAGCTCGAGGGTGCAGCCGGGGAGTATTTCCACGGCGTCTTCCCAGTTTACCGTTATCCAGGGCTTTCCTTTTTCGGCCGAGAAAATTTTACGCATACCGGAAAAAATCCAGATCACCCGTTCCACGCCGAACTCGAGCAGGCGCTCGGTTTTGTGCATATAGTATTCGTTACCCCAATCCAGGTCTTTCAATTCGGCCTTGGTATCCACTTCTATTACCACACGGGGCGGGAAGTCGAAATATTCGTCGGTAAACATCCGGCTCTTGTCCGCGGCATTATAAATAATGATATCGTTGGAGACGAAGTCCTTGTTGCCGAATTTGACGCCGGGTTCGCTGACGGCGGTGGCAAATTTTTTGCGATCTAAAACGGATTTTAAGAACCCGAGCAAAAGATCAATCAGATAAGCTTGTTTTCTTCCGGATCCCATAACATGTTCTGGAGGATAGTTGTTGGCAATGGCTTCGCGGTAGCCGCGGTAATAGATGGGCTGTCCGTACAGCACTTCGTACACGAAGCCCGCGGGGATTTTGGCCGCGCGCGCGCGTTTGGATTTAGGCTTGGGCGCCGGTTGAACAGCCGTGTCAGACATATATGGAACCGTTTGTGCCGGCAAATTTAGCGAAATCATACGAGGGTCGAAAGGGTTTTAAAACAGTTTGAGTTGTGCGGACTTGAATTTTTCGTGCAAATACAGGTTGTACTTCGGCATTTGCCGGCCGGCAAAATATTTTTCCTTTGCCAGCCGGAACTGATCGCGAATGATCTCTGCGATTTTACCCTCGCCGCGCATACGTACGCCGGAGCGGTGGTCGTAGAGGTTCCCGCCGTGGGCGCCCCGGATCTTGTTCAGCACTTTTTCGGCCCGGTCGGACATGGTTTTGCGCAGCCAGTCTTCAAAAATCTGACCTACATCCCCGTTCAGGCGCACCATGGAGTAGCCTATACCGAGAGCGCCACGGTCGGCCACGGCTTTGGCCATGCTGAAAATCTCGTGTTCGTTGAGACCGGGAATGATGGGCGCCAGCATCACAAACACCGGGATGCCGTTGGCGCTGAGGGTTTCCACGGTTTTGAGGCGTTGTTTGACGGTGGCGGTGCGGGGCTCGAGGAACTGCCGCAGTTCTTCATTGAGCGTGGTAATGCTAATGGCCACGGCGGTCAGATTTTCGGATGCCAGCAGTTTTAAAATATCCAGATCGCGCAGCACAAGGCTGTTTTTGGTGATGATGCCCACCGGATGGCGGTATTTCCAGAACACTTCCAGGCAGGCGCGGGTAATGCGGAAACGGCGTTCGGCGGGCTGGTACACGTCGGTGTTGCCGGCAAACATGATGGGGGCGGCTTTCCACGATTTTTTTTGCAGCTCTTTTTCCAGCAATTCGGCGGCGTTGCGTTTGATCAGGATTTTTTGCTCAAAATCAAGCCCTGCACTGTAGCCCCAGTACGGATGGGTGTTGCGGGCATAACAATAGATACAGCCGTGCTCGCAGCCCTGGTAGGGGTTCATGCTCCATTCGAGGGGAATATCCGGACTTTCCACGCGGTTGAGGATGGTTTTGGGATGCGTTTCGAGGTATTCGGTTTTCAGGTGGGGTTCCTCCCAGTCGGCGGCAGCCAGGGCCCAGTCCACCGGCTGCTCGTCGCGCACGATTTTTTCATATTTGGACACCGGGTTGATCTGGGCGCCGCGACCGCGAAGAAAAGGCTGATTTTGTTTCAAGATATTGATATTTTGCGAACAAAAATAAAACAAATAATTTATATTTAGGACTGTAGATAAAACTTTTTTCCGGTGACAAACGAATTGCCGCCCAAATGGCTCCATTGGTCTTACCTGATCCTGTTCGCGGCCTTGCCCTGGTCGGTGGATTGGCCGGTCGGCAAATCCTGGAACCTGACAGTACCGGCAGAACCCCTGATTGCCGTGTGCGGGCTAGGCCTGGCGGTAGTGGTATGGCGGCACGGAAAGATCAATTTTTCCGGCCTGGCCTGGATTTCGCTGGCCTGGGTAGCCTGGCAAACGGTTGCCGCTTTTTTTTCAACGATGCCCCTCGTTTCCTGGAAGTACTGGCTCGTGGAAACCGGGCAGTGGGGCGTTTTTTTTATCGGCCTGTACTTATGGCCGCAATGGTGGCCGGGACTGATCCGGGTATTCGCCGTTTCGATGGCAGGAGTGGCTTTATACGTCCTGATCCATCATGGTATTTACTATCAATTCCGCCCTGATCAGGCCGTTTTGGCGCCCATGCCGTTTTTTGCGGATCACACGGTATATGGTGTGGTGGTGGTGATGGTGGTGTTGGGTTTGTCCGGTGTGTCAGTTATAATCCCAACCGATAAGGCCACCAACGTAAGGAGAGAAGGGGCATGCCGTGCGCCAACCCCATCCCCTCCCCCGAAGGGGAGGGGGGCTTGGCCCCGGTTTATTTTTGGCATACCCAATTGGGACGGATGGGAAAAAAGAGGGCAAGCCCCCCTCCCCTTCGGGGGAGGGGATGGGGGTGGGGTTTTCCGGGCCTTACCATTCTTATTCCTCCTCTCCCTCTGCCTCATCTTTTCCCGCGCGGCCTGGCTGAGTTTGCTCCTGGCTGCTTTTTTCGGCGTAGCCGTATATTTCCGCAAATATTGGCCCTGGTTTTTGTCTGCCGTTTTGCTGGCGGTTTCTGTCAGTTTTATATTCCGGGAAAAAATCAGCGCCCGTGTATCGGCCGATGTTTCCTCCCTGGAACGCTGGAACCGCTATTCCTGTGCCATGCGGATGGCAAAAGACCGGCCCTGGACTGGATTCGGTCCCGGCACTTTTCAGTTTCAGTATTTACCCTATCAAAAACCGGATGAAATGACCCGGCTTAGCATCACCGAGCCCATCAGCCGGCGTCATTCGGGCAACTACGGCAGGGGCGGCGGCGCACACTCGGAATATTTGCGGGCACTGTCGGAAACGGGATGGCCGGGGCTAATCTGCTGGTTGTTGCTGGCAGGCGCCGGCATTACGGCCGGTATACGCCTTTGCCGGAACGAAAACAGGTTGATCTGGCTGGCGCTGGCCCTCAGCCTGCTCAGTTTTTTCCTGCACGGCCTGTTCAACAATTTTTTACACGACGCCCGCGTGGCAGCGCTGGTATGGGGACAAATGGCGGTATTATTCGCAGCGGCCGGACGAAGCCCAAAGGCTGTTTAACGGGTGAAAAAATATTTATGCGTATTAACCCGCTATCTTTGCGCTGTTATTACCACAAACTAAAAAGGCACCCAATGGCGCGTTCAAAACGTTCAGGAGATTTGCTGCAATTCGGCCTGTTTTGCGGGATCATCCTGTTTGTCAACATTTTAGCGGGCAGTTTTTATACTCATTTCGATCTGACGGAGGAAAAGCGGTTTACGCTCACCCGGCCCACCCGGGAAATGCTGAAAGGTTTAAACGACCGGATCTATGTCCGCGTGCTGCTCGACGGCGAATTTCCGGCAGGATTCAAACGCCTGCAAACCGCTACCCGCGAAATGCTGGACGATTTTCGCTCGGTGAGCGCTTATATCGATTACCAGTTTGAAAATCCCAATGCAGGCAGTACCGAGGAGATCAATGCCCGCCGCCAGGCCCTGATGGATGAGGGTATTGCGCCCATCAACCTGCGTGTCAGCGATCAGGGCGAACGCAAACAACAGCTGATCTATCCGGTGGCGGTTTTCCATTTCGGCAGTCGCAAAATACCCGTCAATCTGCTGGAAAACCAGTCGCCCAGCCTCATGCCCGACGAGGTAGTGAATAACTCGGTCAGCCTGCTCGAATATAAATTTGCCAACGCCATCAAAAAACTGCTCACTCCGCACCGGCCCATCATCCTGTTTACCCGCGGACATGGCGAGTTGGACGAACTGCAAACCGCCGACCTGGAACAAAGTTTGTCCCAATTCTACGAAACCGGGCGTATTACCCTCGACTCTTCCGTGCAGATCAAACCGGACGCCTGCGCTCTCCTGATCATAGCCAAACCCACCAGCGCGTTTTCTGAACGCGACAAGTTCAAGATCGACCAATACATCATGCAGGGCGGAAAGGTGCTCTGGCTGATCGACCGCCTGAATGCCAGCCTGGACAGCATGCGCATGGCCTCGCGTTTTGTGCCCACTGATTTCCCCCTGAACCTCGAAGATATTTTGTTTAAATACGGTGTGCGCTTGCAGCCCGACCTCGTGCTGGATCTGGAGTGTACCAAAATACCCCTGCAGGTTGGCCGGATCGGCAATTCACCCCAATACGAAATGTTTCCCTGGTACTATCACCCGGCTGTTCTGCCGGCCGGCCGGCACCCCGTGGTAAAAAACCTCGACCGGGTGGAGCTCCGCTTTTGCTCTTCCATCGATACCATTCGCACCAAAACGCCCGTAAACAAGACGATCCTCCTGCGCAGCAGCAAATACAGCCGCCTTCAATTCAGCCCCATCGACCTGAATTTTGAAATACTGAAATACCAGCCCGACCCGTCTATTTTTAACAAGGGCCCGCAAACTACGGGCGTCTTGCTGGAAGGTATTTTCTCCTCCAACTATGAAAACCGGGTCTCCGAAGAAATGATGGCGGGGTTAAAGCAGATCGGCGTGGAATTCCGCTCCGCCAGCGTACCCAACCGCATGATCGTGATCAGCGACGGCGATGTGGCTGCCAATTTCGTGCGCAACCGGGAGGAAAAGGAATGGTATCCGTTGGGTTACAACAATTTTGAAAAGGCCACGTATGCCAACAAAGAGCTGTTACTCAACGCCATCGAATACCTGTTGGATGCCTCCGGCGTGATCGAAGCCCGCTCCAAGGAAGTAAAACTGCGCCTGCTGGATTCAGTAAAAGCCCGGGACGAACAAACGATGTGGCAGGCCGTCAATCTGGGCGCGCCGCTGGTTTTCCTGGGTCTGTTCGGGGTGGTGTTTTTCTGGCGGCGGAAGCGGCGCTATGCAAAATAGGTTAGAGGGTTACTGGTTAGAAGGTTACTGATACTATGACGTGCCAGTAACCTTCTAACCAGTAACCCTCTAACCTTCTAACCAGTAACCTTCTAACCCAGGAACGCCTCCTGCACAATTGCCAACGCCTCGTCGTACACCGCTGCATTACAAGCCAGCATTTCACCGCCATCCACAAAATTATTGCCACCTGAAAAATCGCTGATGCGCCCCCCGGCTTCATG
>JAKLJF010001140.1 GCA_023151335.1 Thermoanaerobaculia bacterium
AAAAACAGCTCTAAAAAGTAGAAGTCTTTGTAATGCGGATTGAACAAATAAAGATCGTCCCTGGTCAGGGCGGAAAGATTGGTCGCCGTATCCTTGGTTTTTTCGTACCAATAGTTGGTCAGATCAAGAGCCTTTTTTATTTCGGCCTGACTGAATACCCCGGGTATTCTGCAATACCCATCTTTTTTGATTTTTTCAATTAATTCTTCTTTCATTCTAATAGAATTTAGCTCCCCAAACTTGGGAATTAGGTGATAGTTTCCAGCCTTATAGAGGGGGGCTTCTAAAAGAGTTTCAAAACTAAGGCGATTCAAAATTTGTCAAAACTTTTGTGAGCTGACTTTGCTCAGGCAGCGGCATGACCGTAATCATCATATCGGGAAAAATTGCCGCCGTTGTTGGCTTCCTCGCCAACAACACCCGCGATACCCCCTACTTCCCAAACAACGCAAACACCAGCGCCAGCCCACCCCAGAGTACAACCACACCCGCAATGGGCAAGGCCGGTATCCAGACCAGTATATTGGCCAATTGAATTTTCCCGTTGGCCCGCAGCCAAAAAGCGGCGCCGATCAGGGCCAACAAAAGCAAGGGTATGGCTACTACGGCGATGCGTCCGGCGGGCGCCAGGCCGTCGCCGGCATTCCGCATTGCGAAGAAGTTGGTCAGGGCAAGCAACAGGGCAAAGGCATCGATGCCGACGCCGATGTAGAACCAGGGTATGTTTTTCATTGGGCGGTAAAAAAACAACTTTTTTGTTAAATTTCTTCCATTTTACCCCAAATGATCGACGTGTGGCAGCTTTTTTCCGGTAGTCCTGCCACCGCTCCGCGCGACCCGTGGTCAAACGGCGACAGTATTGTTTTTTGCGACCGCCCCCTCTTTCCTCCCCCCGCCGGCGCCAGGTAATCCGCACGTTCACACACCATTATATTTTTTATCAAAAACCACCCAAATGAAAAGGTTTACCATTACCGCATTATCCATCCTCTTCCTTGCCCAGGCAGCATTTGCCGCCCCGGTCGACCGGAACACGGCCCAAAACGCGGCAGCCTCGTTTTTCAACACCTCAACCGTAGGCCTGTACGGCCAGCAGGCGCTTGATTTTACCCTTGCGTACGAGAGTAAAACCAGTCTTTCCGCCGTTACCGGGTCTGAAATCCCTCTCTTCTACGTCTTCAACGCCACCAACACGGAAGGTTTTGTCATCATCAGCGCCGACGATGCC
>JAKLJF010001141.1 GCA_023151335.1 Thermoanaerobaculia bacterium
TTAAAGACATCATACCAGGTTCTATATTTGAACGCTCCGATAAAAACCTGAAAGACGCCTTCGGCTATAACCTCGAACTGGGTTGGCGCGGCGAAGCCGGTAACTTTAAATGGGATATCAGCGCATTCCGCCTGCAATACAACAACCGCCTTGGCAGCATCTCCATAGAAGAGGACAGCGTTTTTTATATCCTGCGCACCAATATCGGACATTCAACGACCCAGGGCATTGAATTTTTTGGCGAATATGGATTCGACCCGGCCGAAAACTTGCGCATCAATGTGTTCACTTCAACTTCCTGGTTCCACGCCCGTTATCACAATGCCTCCATCCGGGTGGGCAATCAAAACCGCAATATCGACGGCAACCGGGTGGAGAGTGTGCCGGACTGGATCAGCCGGAACGGACTCAACGTGAAATATAGAAACCTGAGTGTCTCGGTGCTGTACAGTTACACGGCTGAAACCTTTGCCGACCCACTCAATACAATCGAGCCCTCTTCAAACGGCGCAGTAGGTTTGGTACCGGCATACGGCCTGTTAGACCTGAATGCAACGTTCCGGTTGTTTCCAAACATCGTCCTCCGCTTCAACGCCAACAACCTGACCGATAAACAATATTTTACCAAACGTCCGACTTTTTACCCGGGTCCGGGCGTATGGCCATCCGACGGAAGAAGCCTGCAGTTCAGTATCCAGGTTAAAATATAGGTTGACGCATAAAAAACGAGTCATTAATCCCGCTGGCATTTTGATTTGTAGCAACTTTGTGCCGCATGCTACGGCATGCCTGAATCAAAACATCACTTTACAAACAATTATCCGACGTTATGGCTCGTCTGACAACCTTTTCGCGGCTACTGATCACCCTGGTCATCGTGGCTGCCATCGGCTTTGCCGTAAAAAAGTATTTATTGCCCAGTCTTTCCAATCCGACATCCGAGGCAACTCAAACCGAGTCCAAATCAGCGCCTGCCCCTGCTGAAAGCGCCCCTGCCGAGCAGTCCAAAACTACCAGTGCCTGGGGCAAAAGCGCCGGCGGTTTCAACTTTACGCCGGCAACGCCGGTCAACGGCAAATTAAAAGGCGTTGCCGAATTGGGCGCCACCGGATTCAACTATTTCATTGTTCGTATTGATGCACGCAAGAACTGGAAACTGGAAAAGGCCGAATTTAATGTTAGTTTGATCAA
>JAKLJF010001142.1 GCA_023151335.1 Thermoanaerobaculia bacterium
CGCCCTGAACGTCGAAAGAAACCGTGCGACCGGTAGTGCCGTCTTCCAGTTCGGCGTGCCCAAATGCCGGTGCGCCCATGCCCAGGTCGGATGCCGGCACCGTGAATTTTTGCGGCTCAGATTCGTTGCCTTGAGCATCTTTAAAAATAAGCGTATTTGGGCCGGTGCTGAGCGGTATCGGACCGGTAAGCGCCCGGTATTCGGCGTCGTTCAATTTGTACTGCAAGCCGGTAGCGCCGGATTGCGTCCGTACGCTGGCGAGGGCAGCGCCGGAAACGTCTTTACTCAGGCTGATCTCGGCCCCGGGATTGGTACGGGGGTCCGGGGGCAGTTCGGTACAAGGGCTGAAAAACCTGGTCATGTTGCACTTGGCAGCATCGGTAATGACCACGGTCAGCGAGGCGGGGCAGCGCCTGGCTTTACTGATAAAATGTGGCGCTTTGCCCTTTGCCAAAACAATCGTTCCCGTTGCGCTGTCTGCCTGGTAAGGCGGTTTCCCGCCGAAAAGGTCGAACTCCACCACATAGGACTGTTTGAATATTCCGCTCCCGGTATAGGTTATTTTTGGTTCTGACGTGGATATGGGTTCGTAAACCGTGAATGACGCCGGCAGGGATTGTACCTGTTCATTATCCAGGATAACGATGGTGTGATCGCCCGGCGGACATTGCAGTTCGCCGTTGGCCGGCAGTCCGGTGAATGTCGCGGCATTGTTCAGTTTATATTTAAATGGCGGCGCGCCCGCCGTAAAAATCAGTTTTACGGTCGCTTTTTTTGTTTGTTCACCGGTGCAGAACGGCGCGAGGGTGAAATCCGGGCAGATGCAACGGTATTTTATTTCGGCAGTGCAACCGTTGGCGTCGGCGATCTTCGCCAGTTCCTCCCGGCCATCCGGCATTTCCGGACTGGTGAAAGTGTAAACGCCGTTGTTTTCCGTGATTTCACCGCCTGACAGAAGTTTAAAGGGTGGAGCGCCCCCCTGAATATCGAATTTCGCAATGTAATAGAGCTGGTTTTCTTTGCGCTTTACGGTTTCGTAGCGTTCGTTTGTAAACGCCGGCCGCTCCGGAACAACGATGGTTTGCTCCGCCGACTGGTTGCCTTTTGCGTCGAACAAAATAACGGTATGCGCACCGGGGCTAAGCGCAAGTGGACTCACCGCCTGAAAAATGCCGTCCACTTTCAGGTT
>JAKLJF010001143.1 GCA_023151335.1 Thermoanaerobaculia bacterium
ATATGGTGAATGCGCAGCAAATATTGATGGAACGTAAACTGGGCATTCGCCACGTGCATGCCATTGCCGGTTTTTCAATGGGCGGCATGGAGTGTTTTCAGTGGGCCGTTTCTTATCCGGATTATATGAGCAAACTTATCCCGATCGCCGGAGCGGCCAGGCCAACCCCGTATGACCGGCTTTTTTACACCACCATGTTAACTTCGATAGAAACAGGCATGAACGACTCTCTTGGCGCCGTCAAAGCGCGTCAGTTGATCGGACTGTTATTTGCTATGCACGTGTATGCCGAAAGCTACATCCAACAACTGTCCGCGGATAGCCTGTATCTGGAGTACGCCAACGGATGGGCGGGTGGATTTGCAAATGCCGACCTGCATGATTTTGCCCGGCAAACCTATGCGTTGCTGTATAACAATACTTTTCATGGCCTTTCCCAACCGGAAAAAACCGTAATAGAAAATGTCAGGGCCAAAATGTTCATTATTGTTAATCGTAACGACCGCGATGTACATCCGCAATCGGCCATATCCTTTGCTCAAAACAACAAGGCGCAACTTCTGGAACTCGACAGCGATTTCGGCCACTTGTCATTCTTCCGCGAATTTGCGAGCATCGCCCCGCGGGTGCGGGCGTTTTTGGAGCAACCTTAGAGGCGCTAATTTAAACAAACAAAAACAGCGCCTAACTTCTTTTTTCTTTATCTTCGCGCTGATTATATCATCTAAAATCAGCGCGATGATCGGAAGAAAAGAGGAACTCGCCATTTTGCAATCCCTGGAACGCTCCGGCAATTGTACATGGCGCTCGGCGGCATTCCTTTTTACCTGCATCTGGTAGATCCGGGGAAAAGTGTGGCGCAAAATATTAACGATCTTTGTTTTACGCCAAGGGGGATGTTGCGCCGGGAATTTGAAAACCTGTATGCCTCTTTGTTCAAAAATGCCGGCAGGCACGTTGCCGTTATAGAAACCCTGGCAAAAAGCGCCAAAGGATTAGAGCGTTCCGAATTACTGAAACTGCTGAAAATGAGCGATGGCGGCACGATCACCAAAACACTGCGCGAACTGGAAGAAAGCGGTTTTATAAAAAAATATCCTGCCTTTGGTACCGCCGAGCCTCGGCTGTGCATTACGTTCTTGCCTCCTCGTCCGACGAATTTGTCGTCGGACGAGTTCTCCCGGT
>JAKLJF010001144.1 GCA_023151335.1 Thermoanaerobaculia bacterium
TCCTAACAGCGAGGCTTTGTTTATCGCCATTGGCATCATCGGCGCCACGGTAATGCCGCACAACCTGTACCTGCATTCGGCCCTGGTGCAAACGCGGAAGATCAATCCTTCACAGGAGGGTTTGCGCCGCGCTATTAAATTCAATATCATCGATTCGGCTATCGCCCTCAACCTGGCCCTGTTCGTCAATGGCGCCATCCTGATCCTGGCCGCGGCCGTTTTCCACAAACACGGTTACAACGGCGTATCGGAGATCCAGGATGCGCATCAGTTGCTGGAACCTTTGCTGGGTAAAAGTTACGCCCCGGCGCTGTTCGCCATCGCACTTATTGCTGCCGGGCAAAGCAGCACCGTCACCGGTACACTGGCCGGGCAGATCGTGATGGAGGGCTACCTGGATTTGCGGATTGCTCCCTGGCTGCGGCGCATTATCACGCGCCTGCTGGCCGTTGTGCCGGCCATTATCGCGATCAGCATTTACGGCGAACACGCTACGGGCGACCTGCTGGTGCTCAGCCAGGTGATCCTGAGTATGCAGCTGGGTTTTGCCATTATTCCGCTGTTGCACTATGTGAGCGACCGGAAACGCATGGGCAATTTTGCCATTGGCATCTGGGCAAAAACCGCCGGTTGGGTCAGCGCCGCGATTATCGTGACGCTGAACGTGAACCTGGTGATCCAGCAGGTGGGCTCCTGGTCGGAAAATGCCGGCGAACAAGCCTGGATGATCCAATTTATCGTGTTGCCGCTGTTGTTTTTTGCCGGTGGCATGTTGTTGTATATCGTGTTCAAACCGCTGCTCAAACCTGCCCCGCAGCGAACAACGCGCTTGCCGCACGGCGTTTTCAGCGGCATCACGGAAAGCCCGGCCCCGCAATACCGGGAAATTGCCGTGGCGCTGGATTTTTCCGACGCCGACCCCAAGGCACTGCAGCATGCCCTGCACCTGGGCGGAAAAACGGCGCACTACGTCTTGTTTCACGCCGTGGAAAGCGCCGGCGCCTGGGTCATGGGCGCTGAAATACAAGACCAGGAAACCAGTATTGATCAGCAAAACATGGATCAGTATGCCGAACGCCTGCGCGAATTGGGCTACGCCTGCGAAGTGGTGATCGGCTACGGCCCGGCACACAAGGCCATCCCGCTTTTTGTGGCCGGCCGGCCAGTCGACATCCTTGTGAT
>JAKLJF010001145.1 GCA_023151335.1 Thermoanaerobaculia bacterium
GTGCAGCCATTTTTTCTGCCATATCTTCATAGCCGTTGTCGCCTTCCGTTCGGATGGTACTGAAAATCACGGCGTAATACGGCGGTTCGGGGGTGTCGGCCAATGCCGGCAGCGGCGCATTTGCGTTTGTTGCAGTTTTCATTCTGCAAGTATAAAACGACTCTCTCTATTATGCCAAAGCCAATTTGCTTCAAATTTTAATCACCGGGAAAACTTTACTCTCCCCTGCCGTTCGGAGCAGGACAAAATACACGCCTGCCGGATATTGCGCTATCTCGTACCGGATATCCAACCCGGCGCCTCCGAAAGTATTTTCCTGCAAAATACGCCCGGTAGCGTCTGACAGCGACAGTATTCCTTCCTGCCAGCTGGCAAATTCCATTTGCACCCGCAGCCGGTCGGATGTCGGGTTGGGAGTGAGGCCGACCGATGCTACGACACCGCCGCTTTCCCAAGCGTCATTTTCCATCTTCGAAACCTCGCTGCAATTAAAGTACGGTGAAAAATTCAATAAAAGGCCATATAAAGTATCCTGTGGGTTGAAAAAACCGAAAACTTTTTGCCAGGGTCTGTTGTAATCTTCATTGTCGCCTAAATGGAACGTCCATGTTCCATCGTACCGTAAGTATTTAAACTTTGTAATGGTATAGTGTTCCCCTGGGAAAACATCCTGATCTGAAAAGCGTGTGTGATCTGGCAGAAAATGGGAGCCTCCCATGAGATGATAACCTGATAAGCTTGCAAAAAATTGATGATCCCATTTTACGGTAACTGGATATTTCTTGCATCTGAACAAGAAGAACACACCTTCTACTGAAAAACTTGTATCCTGGAAATCCACTACAACATTTCTGTAATAGACTAATTTATTTGCATTAAGTCCTTCGTAGTACACATCCGGGGTAAAAACAAGTTTACTCAACATCACGTCATATACAGGCAAGCTATATACTTCAAACTTCTTTGACGGATCAGGAGCGAGCACAGTGTCGCCGCGGTAAGCGGAATAATTAAAAATTTCATTAGTAGTGATTGTGTCTCCGCTTACAAGCACCGTATCTTTATTGCCGGCCGCATCTTCAAAATAAAACCATGTTTGAAACGCGGGGCTATTTAATTGCCCCCAAATGGTTTCAGCAAAAAAGCAGAACAAAAAACAGGAAA
>JAKLJF010001146.1 GCA_023151335.1 Thermoanaerobaculia bacterium
ACCGGTACAAATGGGCCGTTTATCCTGGGTGATCTGATAGCCTTTGGGCAGGTCGGCGTAGAAATAATTTTTCCGGTCGAAGATGCTGAAAAGGTTGACCTGGCAACCGAGCGCCAGGCCCAGGCGCACGGCGTATTCGACGGCCCGCCGGTTGAGCCGGGGCAGGGTGCCCGGATGGGCCAGGCTGACGGGGCTGGTGTGCGTATTGGGCGCGCCGCCGAAGGTCGCATCGTCGGCGCAGAAGGCTTTTGATTTCGTGGACAGTTGCACGTGAATTTCAAGCCCGATAACGGTTTCGTATAAATGTGCAGACATTGTTTAAAAGAAGAAAAAGACTACCAGGATGCCCATTGTAAATAGAACCAGAAAACCGGCAAGGTAAACCAGGGAAAACAACAGCCATTTCCAGGCGGTTTGCCAAAAGTTTTGGCCGTAATACCGCTTCATAGCCAGAAACGGACTGGCCGCAAGGCAAAGCAACAGCATTATCCATAGCCACAATGGAAAAGGCAGAAAGTGGTTGATACAGATGAGCACGGTTAGCGTCAGAAAAAGGGCCGTATGTTGGTACAGCAGCCCCAGCAGCAGGGAAAGCACCGCTACCAACACCAGAATGGTCCACACCATACTCCCCATGTAAGTTCTCACCAGGGCTTCGGGCGTTTTCATCGCTTTGATCCCCTGGCGGACCGAAGCTTTGTCGATCCACGATTCGACGCGGTATTTTTTGATGATGGAATCGGCTTCCAGTTGAAAAATATCCAGGGATGCAATCCGCATCGACCGGACACCCAGGTTGATAGTGATGGAATCCAGCGAAGCCCGATCTGTGGAATCGGACATTTCCAGTGCCCGGCTCATCCGTGTGGTCGCATCGCCGAACGTCCGCCGGATCACGCTGTCCAGCGCCTGCCGCGCCTGTGGCGTCCGGTAATCCGGCGGCAGGGAATCGAATGCCTGCCACATCCTTTTGACTTCGGCGTATTGCCTGCCCGCTTCGTAAAAATTGATTTTTTCTTTCCGCTCTTCCACGCGTGCGCCTGACTGATTTGCCCGGTATTGTACGCCATCCGTTCCAACCAAATGGTTGAAAATGAATAGGAAAAAGAACATCACCACGAATAAAAACTGTACAGGCGGGGGGTACCGTTTCTGTT
>JAKLJF010001147.1 GCA_023151335.1 Thermoanaerobaculia bacterium
TTTAACGGGTTGAGCGGGTTTAACGGGTTTAACGGGTTTAACGGGTTGAGCGGGTTTAACGGGTTTAACGGGTTTAACGGGTTTAACGGGTTGAGCGGGTTTAACGGGTTGAGCACGTTCGGATACCCTTGGTGTTTTTTCGTTGGGATGCCAAAGGTATCCGAACCCGCTCAACCCGATAAACCCGTTAAACCCGTTAAACCTCTTTAAGGTACCAATATTTTCAACGCCAGCGGCGCCATTTCAAAATTCAGTTCGCCGGGCATGTCGATACTTTCGCCGTCGATGTGCACATAATTGCTGCCTTCGCTGGTGATCTTTACGCGGCGGGCGGAAAAATGTTCGACGAATCCGGCGTCGTAGATTTTGCCTTTCAGGCTGTGGGGTATGGCAGCGAAATAGCGCCAGCGGGGCACGTCGCGGAACAACACGACGGAAAACAAGCCGTCGTCGAGCAAGGCATCGGGAGCGATCTGGAAGTTGTACCCGTACATGGGGCCGTTGGCCACGGTTACCACGAAGCATTTCTCCCTTATTTTCCGGTCTTCCGTTTCGATAGTGCAATAGCGCGCTTTATATGCCATGCCGGCGGCTATCGATTTGATGAAATAAGGAATAAAACCGCGCAAGCGGCTTCCCTTCATCCTTTTGGCCACCAAACCGTCTATACCGATGCCCGCCAGATTGACAAAAGGATGACCGTTGAGCAGGCCGCAATCGATGGTTTGAACCGTGGCGGTATTCAATTTTTTGATGGCTTTGTCGATGTCGCGCCCATAACCCAGGTGCATGGCCAGGCCGTTGCCCGAGCCTGCCGGGATGACGCCCACTGCCACGTCGGTATGCAGGAGGGCCGAAGCCACCTCGTTGATGGAACCGTCGCCGCCGACAGCCACGACGATCTGATACCCTTCCTCGCGGGCCTTTTGGGCCAGTTCGGCGGCATGGCCGGCTTTTTCGGTGTGCCAGATGCCATAGGTGAACCGCCGGTGGTCGAGGTGCCGGTCGACGCTTTCCCGGATGTGTTTTTGCAGGTTCGTGCCCGCCTTGGG
>JAKLJF010001148.1:0-282 GCA_023151335.1 Thermoanaerobaculia bacterium
TCACGAAGTTCCGGCCCTGGATGGCCGCGGCGGCCTTGGCGGTTTTCATCAGCGCCAGTGAAGCGCGGGGGCTGGCGCCAAGGAACAGGTCGGCATTGTTGCGCGTGTTGTGTACGATAGCGGCAATATAGTCGAGCAGTTCTTCCCGGATGAACACCTGCTCGATGCGTTGCTGACAGTCGGCAATATCAGCCGGCGATAATACGGGCTGCACCGTTTCGCGCAGGGCGCCCGTAAAATCGTTGCTGAAGCGGCGGAGGATGCTTTTTTCTTCTTCCAGAC
>JAKLJF010001148.1:292-1017 GCA_023151335.1 Thermoanaerobaculia bacterium
TGGGGTAATCAATCACTATTTTGAACAAAAAACGATCGAGTTGGGCTTCCGGCAATTTGTATGTACCCTCCTGTTCAATAGGGTTTTGTGTGGCGATCACAAAAAACGGACTTTCCATTTTATACGTTGTGCCATCCACGGTGATCTGGTATTCTTCCATCACCTCGAAAAGGGCGGCCTGCGTTTTGGCCGGCGCGCGGTTGATCTCGTCGATCAGGATGATGTTGGAAAAGATGGGGCCCGCTTTAAAGTTAAACTCCGAGGTTTTCATATTGAACACCGGCGTACCCACCACGTCTGCGGGCATCAGATCAGGGGTAAATTGTATGCGGCTGAAACCGGAATTGATGGTGCGGGCCAGCAGTTTGGCCGTCAGGGTCTTGGCAATACCCGGCACGCCTTCGAGCAGCACGTGTCCGCCCGTGAATAACGCCACCAGGAGTTGGTCCATCATGGCTTCCTGCCCGACGATCACCCGGCCAATCTGATGCTTAACTTGTTCTGCCCGTTCCTGTACCGGGCGAACATCAACGCCTCCGGGCGCCGGTTCAAACAAGGGCGCCAGACTTTCTTCCATCGGGAATTCGGTTGTTTCGTTGTCTGTCATTTCGTGTAGTTTATGAAGGTTTATGAGGGTTTATGAGGGTTTAGAGGGTTTAGAGGGTTTATTTGGCTTGTTTAAAAAACTTTTCGATGGCGAGGTGCAAATTTACCATCATTTCTTC
>JAKLJF010001149.1 GCA_023151335.1 Thermoanaerobaculia bacterium
TCAAAAGAACGGGATAATCGTCCGGATTGGTGCTGAAACAACCTTTACCCGCAAGCCCCCAATCGTAAATCGTAAATCACCTGAAAACATACTCCACCCCCGTCACTTGCGACAACAGTGTAGCCGGTGCGTCCAGCGCCCTGGCGTAGCCATGCGGCTTGGGCGATACCGGCGAGTGTTGGGCCAGGTATTCCCGCAGAACGGTGTGCAGCGTGTAGGGGGTGTTTTTGCCGTCTTTCACGTCAGGAATGCGGCAAAGCATGGTCGCCGGGTCACCGTCGCGCTCGCAGGCGGCGATGGTGTAGCTGCGTTGCGGATCGAGCGGCTGGCCGCCTACGGTCACCGACTGCACCCGTTTGCCTGACTCCCCGAAAGCGTTGAAGGTGACTTCCATACCCTTGAATTTCACTACCCAGCCGCCGAAACGTTTGCCGGCATCTTTGGCAAAAACGTTGTTCAGCTCTTTTTCCAGCCAGCCGAGCAATTGGGCGCCCGTGGCTTTGGCGGTGCGCACCTGCGCATCTACCGGCAGCATATCGAACATAAAACCTTCCGTGATCGGGATCAGGCCGTCGGGGCCGGCTGTGCTGCGCGGCGGACAGAACCGGAAACCGTTGGACAAGGCGATCTCCGTGCCCGCTTTCCAATGCAGGGCGTCGATGATGAGCGTGTCGATGGTATTTTCTATGACGAAATAGCGGTACAACGGCACCTTGCTGTATCCGATCACTTTGTTGATCGATGCCACGTAAGGCCCTTCCAGTTCGTCGATCAGTTTTTGTACGGCGCGTTTGGGCTTGTACTTGCGGGCGTCCACTTCCATCAGTTCGTAATGTTCGCCGGTAATTTTGCCGTTTTCCACCTTCAGGTCGAGCCGGCCCACGAAGGAACCGAAAGCGCCGGGCTCCACTACTTTGGCGTATTTACATTGGATGGGCGTGCGCACCCGCTCGTGGGTGTCGCCGCCGAAGATGTAATCCACGCCCTTGCATTCCGGCATATTGGCCAGCGCG
>JAKLJF010000114.1 GCA_023151335.1 Thermoanaerobaculia bacterium
ACCCGTTAAACCCGCTCAACCCGTTAAACCCGTTAACCCCGCTCAACCCGTTAAACCCGTTAAACCCGCTCAACCCGCTCAACCCGTTAAACCCGTTAAACCCGCTCAACCCACTCTATCTATGAAATTCGTATCAGAAAAAATCATCGACGCCGTCATCGACGAACTGGATAACTTGTCGGACGATGCGTATGAACGCCGCACTGAACAATTCGCCGCGGCGCAGCCCGTACTGGTGGCTTATTTATTCAACGACGAAAACTTTCACCTGCTGAACGAGGAGGAAAAAGGCTACCTGCAATACCTTTCACTGATCGCGTGGATTGCCGTGACAAAAGTAAACGGCCCTTCTGAACCCGTCAGCGAAGAAATGATCGGCGAAGCGGAAGAGAAAAACTACGAAATCCTGGAAGCCAGCACGGCCAAAAATTTCCGCGACCGCCTGAACGGTTTTTTCGAAAATACGCCGCAGGAAGACCTCGTGGCTTTTGCCGAAGAGGCCGTGCTGGAAGACGAAGACGACCCCGACGCCCTGGTGACCAAAGAAGGACGCGAACCCATTTTTATCGCCGTAAAAACGGTGATCGACGTGCTGACGGCGGAGCGTTGAAATCCGCGTAAATACAATACTATTTTCACGATTGCCGGATTTGTCCGGGTATTTGACATAAAAATCCCATATCCTGGTCTCAACGTCCGAGCCCGGATACCCGCGGCGACCCCACCTTTGTGCCACCGGTTTTAATGGCCGGCTAAACAAAAACACACGTTCAACTAAAATTTTTGAGTTATGAAAACGAATCTGAACCGGATCGCCGCGGCGGTCGTGGCGGGTCTTGTACTGTTCTCCCTGCCGGCCTTCTCCCAAACCAGCGTGAAACACGCATCTCCCGACTTTTTAAATGTTGAACCAAACGACGGGACATCGTCCGCACAGGGCGCCCTGTTGTTGGGCGCCGGCGGCGCCCGGCGCGTGATTGCCCGTATCGGCATTGCCGGCCCCAATATGCTGCGCCTGCAACTGGCCAACCTCGTGGAGTATCAAACAAATATTTCCCTGACCGCGGCCGATGGCGCCGTCCGCTGGGAAAAGACGTTCAGCGGCGAACCGGGATTTGCCAGCATGATCGACCTGAAAGCGCTCGCCATCGAACCCGGCGATTATTACCTCCGGGTGCAGGCCGGCGAGGCGTTTCTGGAACAAAAAATAGTGGTAAAAAACCGCGAAACTACCCTCGGGGCTGTTCGGTACAGCGCACTGGCCACCGCCGCGATGGTTAAAAATTGATTTGTTTGCGCTTTTAATGCAAAAACTTCATACATTTCAGCAGAGCCGGTCGCAACGATCGGGCTCTGCTTTTGTCATCCTGACCATTCAATTTCCGAAAATTATGGTTTACCGGTCTTTGCGCTTCTTTCATATATGCGTTGCAGTTTTTTTGCAGTGCGCCGCCCTCGGGCAGGCACAACCCGGATTCCGGGATTTCACCCCTG
Organism: Thermoanaerobaculia bacterium; assembly: GCA_023151335.1. Lineage (GTDB taxonomy): Bacteria > Bacteroidota > Bacteroidia > Chitinophagales > Saprospiraceae > M3007. Next base: position 1,495 of record JAKLJF010000114.1, read on the forward strand.
CTTTTGAAGTGTTTTCGCTGCCGGGTGAGATAAAAGGCAATTACGTGCAGTGCATTGCCCAGGACTCCGTGGGTTTTCTCTGGTTCGGCACACAGGACGGCCTGCATCGCTACGACGGGCAGAGCATCACCACCTACCGGCACGATCCACTGGAGGAAAATTCCCTGGCAGACAATTACATCGAATGGATCCTGGCAGACAGCAAGGGCGCGCTGTGGCTGGGGCATTACGGAAAAGGCGTTACCCGCTTCGATTATACCACCGGCAAATATACCCGTTACAGCCGCCGCCCCGGCGACCCCAACAGCCTGAGTTGCGATACGGTTTCAATGATCGTGGAAGACCGACGCGGATTTATCTGGGTGGGTACGCACAACGGCCTCAACAGGTTGTATCCGGAAACCGGTCAATGCAAACGGTTTTTTGCCGAACCGGCCAACCCCCACAGCCTGAGTCACAACCTCGTCCGGGCCCTGTATGTCGACCGGCAAGGTACCCTTTGGGCAGGTTGTGGCTTCCCCTGGGAGGAAAACAACAAAAAAGCGGGCGGCTTGAACCGCTACCACCCGGAAACCGGAACATTTACCCGTTATCTGCACGACCCCGGCAACCCGAACAGCTTGTCCGACAACCGGGTCAGGGCCATATACGAAGATTCGAAAGGCAATTTTTGGGTGGGCGCCATGGGCAATGAAGGCTTGCAACGCCTCGACCGTCGTACCGGTATATTCACACGCCTGCCATCGGCGCCAGGCCAGGCTTCCCGCCTGGGGACTCCCTGCCTGCAAAACGTGGGCTTATTCTGGCAGGATTTCCGGCAGGTGACTTCCATCACCGAGGACAAGCGCGGCTGGTTGTGGATCGGCTCCCTTTCCGGCTTGATCATTTATGATCCCGCCAGCGGGATAACACGTCATTTCCAGGCGGCAAGCCAGCCCGGAAGCCTGCCGATCAACTTTATCTGGCATATCAGCCAAACAAGGGATGGCCTGATCTGGATCGGGGGCGGCATCACGGGCGGTATGGCGCTCAAGGTTAATATAAACGACCCGATGTTCGATTTCCGGGAGCAACGGCTCAATGTAGACATGCCTCATACTTTTTGGGAAGACGGTTCGGGCACAGTTTGGCTGGCGCCGGAACAAGCCACGCCAACCCCGCTGGCCTTGTACAACCGAAAATCCGGCGCACTCATGCCTTTCCCGCTTGAAAAAGGAACAGGAACCCCGGAACCGGATCATGTTTTTACCGTGAAACCGGATAACGCGGGCAAACTCTGGGTGGGCGCCAATACCGGCTTATACCGGGTTGATCTGCAGACCCGCGCCATCAGCCGTTTCAGATCGAACCCGGCAAACCCGCAAAGCCTTTCCCATCCCGTGGTAATGAACGTCATGAACGACCGGAAAGGCCGTTATTGGGTAGCCACCTGGGGGGGCGGCCTTAACCTGTTCGACCCGAAAACCGAAAAGTTCAGCAGCTTTCGCCACAACCCCTCCAACCCCGGAAGTATCGGCGGCGATCACGTCTGGGGCTTGTATGAAGATAAACAGGGAAACATCTGGGTGGGCGGCGGCGATGCGCCCAATGGCGATTTTCACCGGAATCCCATGTTCCTGGACCGGTACAACCCCGCGACAAACAGCTTCATCCACGCCCTGCCAAACGGTGAGGAAGGATGCGCCTGTGCCATCGAAGGAGATAACGATGGAAATCTTTGGATACTGACTTTTGTGCAAGGCCTCGGAAAATTCAACACCGCGGCCGGCATATTTAAGAAATATATACCCGCCAACAGCAATATCCCCTCCCGGTTTCTGCGATCGATGGTGAAAGCGCCCGACGGCAAACTATGGCTTACTACGAAGGACGCCCTGGTGGAATTTGACCCGGAAAGCGAAATTTTTTACAGTTACAACGCTTCCCACGGCATCCGGATGCGGGATATGGGAATCGGCATGAGTTGTATCAACAGACAAGGAGAGGTGTTTTTTGGCGGCGCCGACGGGTTCCTCTCGTTTTTTCCGGAAAAACTGTCGCGTCCCGACAAAGACCAGCCGCCTCCCATTCATATCGCGGGCTTCAAGCTGGCAAACGAACCGGTCGACCCCGGCGCCGGCTCACTGCTCCGGCTCCCGGTGTGGGAAACGGCGGAAATCCGGCTGTCACACGATCAAAACGTTTTTTCCTTCCTGGTCGGGTGTTTTGATTTTCTGAATCCCGATGGGAACCGGCTGGAATTTATGCTGGAAAATTACGACAAAAACTGGCGTACCGATCTGCGTGATGGAGAAGCTTCCTATTTCAACGTCCCTCCGGGCGTCTACAACTTCCGGGTACGGGGGGCCAACGGACAAGGTATCTGGAATAAAACCGGCGCGAGCGTCCGCGTGGTGGTACTGTCGCCCTGGTGGGAAACCCCCTGGGCTTATCTTCTGTACGCGGCGCTGGTTTTCGGCGGGGCATTCGGCATCTACCGTTTCCTGGTCAACCGACGCCTGGCTTTTGCCGAGGCCGAACGCCTGAAAGAACTCGATGCCGTGAAAACCAGGTTGTACACCAATATCACGCATGAATTCCGAACCCCGCTCACCGTCATTTCGGGCATGGCCGACCAAATCCGGGAGAACCCCGGTGAATGGCTCGACGAAGGCCTGAACATGATCAGCCGGAACAGCAACCGCCTGCTTGGCCTGGTCAATCAGATGCTCGATCTGGCCAAACTGGAAAGCGGAAAAATGGAGATCCGCCTGCAACAGGGCGATATGGTGAACTACCTGCGCTACCTGGTGGAAAGTTTTCACTCCTACGCGCAGGGCAGGGGCGTCCAGATCCATTTCCTTTCCGACATGGAATCCCTGACCATGGATTTTGACCCCGAACGCGTGCAGCAGGTGGCCGGTAATTTGCTTTCCAACGCCGTGAAGTTTACGCCGCCGGGAGGGAACGTCTATGTCGATTTACGATTTACGAATGATGATTTACGATTAAAAAAACCGGAAGAAGATAAGTCCGCCGCACATCCGCCGTATCAGCAGATTACCATTCGCGTGCGGGACACCGGCGCGGGCATTCCGGAAGAACATCTGCCGCACCTGTTTGAGCGGTTCTACCAGGTGGACGGCACCACGGGAGGCTCCGGCATAGGCCTGGCGCTCACCAAAGAACTGGTCAAACTGATGGGCGGCGGTATCGCCGTGAAAAGCCAGCCGGGTAAAGGGGCCGAATTCACCGTCACGCTCCCTGTCCGCCGGGAAGCCGGTATGCCGCCCGCGGGAGCCGGCGCAACAAGCGCACCCTTGCCGGCGAAACGCGACCGGGAAGTTTTCAAAGCCGCGGAACCGCCCGAAACGTTTACTGACCACAACAGGCTCCAGCGGGTCATCGCTGCGAACGGCCGGCAACCGGCTGCCGCCCAGCCGCTGGTACTGCTGGCTGAAGACAACGCCGACGTGGTAGCCTACCTGGCGTCCTGCCTGGCCGGCACTTACCGCCTGGCCGTGGCCAAAGACGGACAGGAAGCCGTCGAAATCGCTACCGAAATCGTGCCCGACCTGATGATCACCGACGTCATGATGCCCTACCGCGACGGTTTCGAGGTGTGCCGCACCCTGCGCGCCGACGTGCGCACCAGCCATATTCCCATCATCATGCTCACCGCCAAAGCCGACATGGAGAGCAAGCTGGAAGGACTGGAACACGGCGCCGACGCCTACCTGGCCAAGCCCTTTCACAAGGAAGAACTGTTGTTGCGTATCCGGAAGCTGCTCGAAATGCGGCAACGGCTCCAGCAGCATTACCTGGCCTCGGCAGGCCTGGCCGACGGCGCCGCAAAAATGGAAGCGCAGGCGCCGGGTCCGGAAGACCAGTTTGTGCAGAAAGTTCGCGAAGTGGTGGAAGCGCACCTTGACGACAGCAGTTTCGACGTGGAACAACTCTGCCGGCAAATGGCCATGAGCCATTCACAACTGCACCGAAAATTGTCGGCGCTCACGGGCCTGGCAGCCACGAGGTTCATCCGCCAGGTCCGGCTGAACAAGGCCAAAGAACTGCTGCGCGACCCCGCGCTGAAGATCACCTCGGTGGCCTACGACACGGGTTTCAGCGACCCGGGATATTTCGGGCGGGTGTTCCGGCAGGAGTTCGGCGTGTCGCCGCAGGAGTGGCGGGAGGGAGTGGGGGTTTAGGAAGTTTATTGGATATTCCCTGATTTATTGCGAAATTTGCCCACATGGTTGACGTGCATTCTATCGAAAAAGTTTACACCATCTCCGAATACCTCGCCCGGGAGGACGCGAGCGAGGCGCGCCATGAATTTCACAATGGAACCCTTATTGAAATGGCTGGAGGAATATTACCCCACAACATGATTAAGCTTCGCCTTGCCGGCATGCTTGATCTTCTGCTCGAACGGCTAAAAATGCCGCATGTAGCCTGCAACAGCGACACCAAAGTGCGCCTCGAAGCCCTCAACCGCTTTGTTTATCCCGATGTCACTATCAGCGACGGCCAACCCGTTTATTACCGCGCGCCGGAAGGTAATCTGCGCCGCGACGCCATCGTCAACCCACTGCTGATCGCCGAAGTGCTGTCCGAAGACACCCGGGCCTACGACAAATCCGAAAAGTTTGAAAACTATTGCACGATTCCCGGCTTTCGCGAGTACGTCCTGATTGAACCGGAAACCGTATGGGTAAAACGTTATTTCCTGCAAGACCCCGCCAAGGACTTGTGGCATATTCAAACGATTACGGATCGCCATGCCGTGCTGACATTCGAATCGCTGGGACTGGAGATTTCTCTGGATGAGTTGTACGCGGTGTTGGATAAGTTGTCGAAGGAGTAAAGAAGCGGTTTTTACCTGGTACAATACTTCCTGAACTTATTCTTACTTTAACGCCGGCAAAATCGCCGCTACCTTCACCGTATCCTTTTAGTCCAGCAATGACAACAATCAAAGGCCCGGCCATTTTTCTGGCCCAGTTTATGGGCGACAGCGCCCCCTTCAACGCTCTTGAAAGTATTTGCCACTGGGCGGCTTCGCTCGGCTACGTGGGCGTGCAAATCCCTACCTGGGACAGCCGTCTGATCGACCTTGAAAAAGCCGCGGAAAGCAAAACCTATTGCGACGAACTGCGCGGACGAACAGAAGCCTGCGGGGTAACGATCACCGAACTGAGCACCCACCTGCAGGGACAGCTGGTAGCCGTACATCCGGCCTACGACCTGATGTTCGACGCTTTCGCCCCGCCGCAACTGCACGGCAACCCGAAGGCCCGCACCGAATGGGCCGTACAAACCCTGAAAAACGCTGCCAAAGCCAGTCGAAACCTCGGCCTGAACGCTCATGTCACCTTTTCCGGCGCCCTGATCTGGCATACCGTGTATCCCTGGCCGCAGCGGCCGAAAGGACTGGTGGATGCCGCCTTTAAGGAACTCGCGGCCCGCTGGCGGCCCATCCTCGACGCCTTCGACGAAGCGGGTGTCGATCTGTGCTATGAGATACATCCGGGCGAAGACCTGCACGATGGCGTTACCTTCGAACGTTTTCTGGCTGCCACCAGCAACCACCCCCGCTGCAATATCCTGTACGATCCCTCGCACTTTGTCCTCCAACAATTGGATTACCTGCAATACATCGACATTTACCACGAACGCATCAAAATGTTTCACGTCAAGGATGCCGAATTCAACCCCACGGGCCGCAGCGGCGTGTACGGCGGTTACCAGGATTGGGCCGAACGCCCGGGCCGTTTCCGCTCGCTCGGCGACGGGCAGGTCGATTTCAAGGGCATTTTCTCCAAACTCGCCCAATACGGCTACGATGGCTGGGCCGTGCTGGAATGGGAATGTTGCATCAAAGACGCCGCACAGGGCGCCCTCGAAGGCGCGCCGTTCATCCGCGACCATATCATCAAGGTAACCGAACGGGCCTTCGACGATTTCGCCGGCGGCGCCGCGGACGAAAACCTGTTGCGGAAGATCATCGGCTTGTAATGCGACAACGTTTTATCATCGCCGCACTTTGCCTGCCGGCCGCGGGTTGCTCCCGCCCGGAAGCCAAAGCGATGCTGGACTTTGTCCAATCCCTGCTCCAACAGGATACCTGGTTGCGGTGGATCGTTTGTATCCTGCTGGTGTACCTGGCTTTGCAGGTATTGCGGATTGTCCGGCTGGCCCTGCAGTTTTTGTTTCAGTTTTTGAAAAAAAGCTACCGTTTTATTTTTATTTGGGGAAAAAGAAACCTGATTCTGATCGGTATTCTCGGCACCCTTTTGTGGTTGTTCAGCAATCCGCTCATCGACCTGTTGCAGGAAATCGAGCAACGGTTTTTAGCCCCCGTTTACGTGGACCAATACGGCAATTACAGCGAAGAACACCTGATCGCGATTTACGAGGCGGAATTGTCCAAACAGGTCGATCCTTACGAAAAAGCCGTGGTTGTCAGGCGGACGCGCGAAATGGCCGCCAAAATCCAGTCCACGCCGCTGGCCATTTATGAAGCCGCCTGGCTGGAATGCGGCCTGAAACCTTTCCGAGTACGCAGCGACGGGGTAGCCGCCGGATGGATACAATTCACCCGCGCGGGCCTGGGCAGCATGACCTATAACGGCGAATCCGTTTCCTTCGATCAGGTACTGAGCGCCTGCCGGAACCGCGACATCGTGTTTATGATGGACCTCACCGAACAATACCTGCTGCGCAAGTACGAACAATCGGGCAAAAAGCCCCTGAACAACACCATCGATCTCTACCTGGCCATCTTTGCCCCGGCGCTGATCGGCGCGCCCTCCGAACAAGTGGTGTATCAAGGGTTCGACAATCCCGCTTATTACAAAAACGACGGCCTGGACGGCTGGTACGTGGCCCAGGATGCCCATGGGCGCCAACAAATCTTTCGCAAACGTTTAGCGCGCGACGGGAGGATCACTATCTGGGAAATTTACCTGGCGCTGGAAGCCAAAAAAGCGCGGCTGATCGAAAATTATGTACCGGGGGATTTTTAGTTAAAATTTGACTTTTTTGCACATTTTTACCCTGTTTAGGCTATTTTTGAGGCCTGATAAGCCTTTTTTTAATCTTCAGCGTCTCTCTGGTTAATCATATTTTTCATTAATCGAAGACTTACACCGCCTTAAACATGAAAAGTTTTACGCTACTGTTTTGCGCGTTCCTGGTTTCCGGCGCCATAACAACCCTGTATGCCGCCACAAAATCCGAGCAGGTGGAGCGGTATTTAGGATCCCACCGGTACAAACACGACCGTCCGCTCGGCACCGTCAAATTTATTTTCAGAGAAGCCGTACTCAAACGGCGGGGCGACGGCAAAAAGACCTACGAACAACTTTTATTCAACGAGAGCAAATTCTCCAACCGCGATAACGCCGGCAAACTCATCGGCATTGAGATCGTGCATAAGGGGAAAACGACCTTGATCAAGCCGGAATCGCGCAAAATACCGGAAGAAGCGGAAGCGGCCCCGGAGCCAAAAGCCAGGGCGCGGACTAAGACAAAACAAATCGCCAAAGGATCCGTCAGGCCTGTTGAATACGAGCGGGAAGAATCCGAACCCTCCGCCCGGCAAAAAGCCCGGATGGTCGCCGAGATCAATTCGAAGCCAAAACGGGTAGTGGAAAACACGGAGATCACCCCGGTTCGGGCAGCGGTAAGCAGCCTGCCCAACGACCCCGTCCGGCCCCGGCGGGAGGAGCCATCTGGCGGCGGCGGCGGCATTTCGGTGCCGGACTCGTCCACGGTGGTAAAAACCATTGACAACGCCAAGGATCAGATCACTACCTGGAAAGGCCGCATCTGGAAGACGGTTCAACCGATGTGGGAATTTGTCATGTGGGTGTTCAGCAGCCTGATCGTGATGCTCGTTTGCTTTGCAGGCCTGTGCCGGTACGTGGCGAAAACAGCCGCCAACGAAAGCCTGATCAACACATACGGCCGGGTGATCGTCGGGCGCTGGATCGTTTCGGCGCACCAAAATGCAGCGGCTATGCTCCTCATCATTACCTGGGTGATCGCGATCGTTTTACTCATCGACGTGTTCATGTGGCTGGTATTCCTCAGTTTGCCGATCTGGACCTTGCTCATCATTTGGTTCCCTATACTCTGGGTGGCGGAAAAACTGACCAGTTGGATCGTGCCCAACATTCCGGTTGTGGGGTGAGCTGACACCTCCTCCCGCGTCGGAGATTATCACCCGGGGCAACGCGAATACAGATAATTACGTCCTTTGTGCGGCGTAATGTTATACAGGCGTTTTTTGCTCAGTGGGACGGTACTCGTCCTGACATTGTTCATTTTAAACCGGTCCGGCGCTCAAACGCTGCGGCTCGCGGTGTCCGGGACGGAAATCCCCCTGCTGGAATCGCTGATGCGCGATTTTACGCCGGCGCCATACCGCCCGGCCGCGGATACGCTCGTATTCAGGGCGCCGGATTCTACCGCCCTGTTTGCTACCGCGCAATCCCTGCTCGTCCATTTCCAAAAAAATGCCTGTCTCGCCGCCTCTTTCGACAGCCTGAAACGGCACAATGACAGCGCCTACACGGCCCGGCTTTACCTTGGCCCGCCGATGTACTGGTTACAATTGCGGCCTGCCGCGACCGAACCGGCGCGCTGGCTGGAGGCCGCCGGTTTCCGTGAAAAATTGTTCAGCGGCAAACCCCTGCGTTACGATGCCCTGCTCCGCCTGCAAACACGGGTGCTGGAACAGGCCGAAAACAACGGCTATCCTTTCGCAGCCATCCGGCTCGACAGCATAGAAACCCGCCCGGATGGCGGCGTGTCGGCCGCCCTGCGGGTAGACCGGGGCGCTTTTTTTACTTTTAAGGAAGTAAAAACCAGGGGCAATGTCCGCCTGCCCGCCACTTATTTGCCGCAATACCTTGGCTTGCGCGCGGGCGCCCCGTACAGCCGGGCGCGGGTGTTGCGCATCCGGGAGCGGCTGAACACCCTGCTGTTTGTGGAACCGAATGCCAATCCCACCGTCACCTTTGCCGGCAACGAGGCCACCGTCAATCTTCATTTGCAGAAAAAACGCGCCAGCCGTTTCGATTTTATCATCGGCCTGCTGCCGCAACCAAACAGTGCCGACGGCCGGCTGCTGCTCACCGGCAGCCTCAGCGCCGCCTTCCTGAATGCGCTGAGCCTTGGCGAACGGTTTTCCATCGAACTGGAGCGCCTCAAGCCCGAAACGCAAAAACTGGACGTGCAGGCCGGTGTGCCGTATCTGCTCGGCCTGCCTTTCGGCGTGGAAGGCCGGCTTAATATTTTCCGGCGCGACAGCACCTGGGTGGATGCC
>JAKLJF010001150.1 GCA_023151335.1 Thermoanaerobaculia bacterium
AACCGGTGGAATCCTGTTGCCAGAGCAAGTCGTGCAGGAATACGCGCAGGGTGTTCATACCCAGCCCGGCGGCCAGCGACAGTTCGTGTTCGATGGCAAGGGTGTCGAAGGTTTCGGCCTGCCACATTTCCAGCTGGTTGATGGCATAGGCGGGTATGTAGTTGGCGCCCACCAGCCAGGACTGGTTCTGGCGCCAGTTGTTGGCCTGCGCGGGGCTGAATTGAAGGCGGTCGCCGGGTTGCCAGACGCGTTCTTCTGCCAGGAGCGGACCGCTTGCTTCAACGGCCTCCTTAAAGTTGATGGCAAACCGGAGCAGGGTCGTTTGGCTGTACCGATCGCCCGGACGCAGGCTGACGGCGGGAAAAGCGGGCTGATTGGGACTATCCGGGAAGTGTTGGGGTTCCAGGCAAAACAAGGACCGGTGTCCGTACGGGCGGCCGCTTTTACCCTTGTATTTACCCGTCAGGAAATTGCCGCCGTAAAACTGCAAACCGGGCTCGGTGGTTTCTAACAGCATTTCGATACCGTTTCCGGGGCTGAACGCCATGGCTGCCGGCCTCAGTTCGCCGGGATACCGTTTGAACAACACAAAATTGTGGTCGTATCCCATGCCGGCTTTCAGTTGTTCATCGGGCTGGTCGAGGCGGCTGCCGGTCACTTCGGGACTTTCAAAATCGAACGGCGAGCCGGTTACGGGGGTTGGTTGCCCCCTGGGGATCAGGGTGTTGTCCACGGGCGTGTATTGCCCGGCAAAGATTTGCAAATAATGATCGTTTATGGTGGGCGCGCCTTCGCCCCTCAGGTTGAAATAGGCGTGATTGGTGAGGTTGACGATAGTGGGCTTGTCGGTGGTAGCGTCGTACGTGATTTTCAGTTCATTGCGCTCCGTCACCTGGTAAACGACCTTTACCGTGAGCGTACCGGGGTATCCTTCTTCCCCGTCGGGCGAGACGTATTGCAATTCGAGGGTTTGCGGGTCGGGCTGGCGGGCATCCCATACTGCCCGGTGA
>JAKLJF010001151.1 GCA_023151335.1 Thermoanaerobaculia bacterium
GCGCCCGTGGTACGGGTGAACCGCAGATACATAGACGCCGCTACCGGTGAACAAATCCATGAAAAGGAAGAATTCATCGAAAGCCTGACCCATGACAGTATTATTATCCAAATCCCGTACCTGGAAGGCCGCCGCCGTACGGAACTGGAGCAATTACTTTCCCTTTTCGACCAATCCGGCCGAACCGATGATCCGCACTTTCTCACCATAAACGAAGATGAAATGCCGGAACGCTATCGCCCCCTGCTACGCAGGCTGCAAAAAGCCATTGCCGATCCGATCGTGAGAGAAACGATGGAAGCGGAAGACGATCTTATCGAAGAATTCAGGGATTATCAACGCTTGATTGCAGCCAAAGAAGGTATTATCGCAGAAAAGGAAAAAGCAATCCGGGAAAAAGAACATACCATACAAGAAAAAGAACATACCATACAAGAAAAAGAACATACCATTCAGGAAAATAAACTGGCGCTCTCTGAAAACGAAAAAATTATCAATGAACAACAGCGTCAACTTGAAAATGCCGTTGGCGCCCTGAGCAATTCCGGCCTAACCCCCGAACAGATAGCGGCAGTTTTGGAGATTTCCCTTCAACAGGTCAAGGCAATGCTGGATAAAGCAAAACAGTAGAATAACAATGACATTTCAACCTGGAAGCGCATGAAACATCCTGCCTGTCACTCCTAACCCACCCCACCCTATTCCCCGGGATCGCCTCGCCCAACGTATCAACCTGCACGAAAAACTCATTCATCTGGCAGAGAAAAAAGATTTGGTTTACGAAGTGAGTATCAATACTGATTTTCTGCACCCCAAAAAGGGCCCGGTACAGGTAATTTACCGGATCACGTTGAATAAATCGCTGAAGTTGTATTATTTGCTGTCGTTTATTGCAACGGCGTGAGAAGCGCTCCATTGCAGGCCCTTGACGATATGGAAAAACCG
>JAKLJF010001152.1 GCA_023151335.1 Thermoanaerobaculia bacterium
ACCAGGTCGAACGTCGATACGCCGTTGAGCGGATCGTTGTCTTTCGTCGGCGTCAACGTGTAGTTGCCCAGGAACGGCACGCCGCTCAGGCTGTAGTCACCGTCGTTGCCCGACATCGTGAACATGCTCACCGGAGGCAGCGCGGGGTGCGAACCGCTCAGGTCTACCTTCGCTTCTTCCAGACCGTTCTGTTGCTCCGTTTTCAGCGTCCCGGCTACCGTGCCAGAGTTGCCGCTGCAAATACCCATGTTGTCTTGTACGATCACGTAGGTCTCGCAGTAGTCCGCGTTGCCGGCCTTGTCTATCGACCACAACTCTACCAACTGCGTGCCCAGGTCGTCGCACGTGAACGTCACCGATTTCTGCGGCGTGCCGTCAGGATTCAGCGGGAAACCCGTGCCTGTGCCCGAACGGCGGATCGCCGTCACCAACTGGCCAGAGGGCGTGCAGTTGTCTTCCGTGTATTGCAAAAAGTCCGTATCCCACAGCGCGATCAGCAGTTTCTAATGTAAAACATTTCCGTGTAAAAGCGGCAATTTTTTGAAGTTCTTTGAAATAAGGAAGTATTGAAGGTGCACTATCTTGGCATAAAAATTCGAGTTTATGCCAAAAAAGGAGAAGCCGCCGCCAAAGATCGAACTAGCCGATTTGTTAAGTTCGGCTCGAAAGCAGTTTGAAGGCTTTAAAGATCCGCGAGCCAAAAACGTGGTGTACACCCTGCCGGATATTTTGATGAGTGGTTTGGCGATGTTCCAGTTAAAATATCCTTCGCTGCACGCCTTTGAACAGCAAACGGCAGCGGAGCGGCACAATTTGAAGACCGTTTTTGGTATTCGAGGGCTGTGTACGGATGCTCAATTGCGCAATGTGCTGGATTT
>JAKLJF010001153.1 GCA_023151335.1 Thermoanaerobaculia bacterium
CCGATCTATTACAGCACATTACCTGTTACGGATTTAAAAACGGCGTTATTAACATCGGCGCGGTAACGGGGGGCACTGCCCCTTATATTTATTCACTCGATGAAGAACCCTTTATTACCACGCCGCAGTATAAATACCTCACACCCGGCGACCACCATCTGAAGATTCAGGGCAGCGACGGTTGCGAAATGGATACAACGGTCACGCTTCTTGAACCCGGCGAACTGCTGGTAACCCTCGATCCGGATACGATCATCCATCTGGGAGATGAAATTGCATTGTGGCGCGGTGACGCGGTGAACGATCCCGAACGAAACGAGCAGATGCTGGTAACGCCGCCTTTACTGGCCGACATGTTGTGCGATACCTGCATGTATCATCCGGTCAGTTCCTTTAAATACGAGGTAACAGTGCTCGATTCCAACGGCTGCCGCGCCAGCGACGAGCGCACGATCACCGTGGAAAAAGGACGCCGGGTGTACATCCCGAACATTTTTGCCCCGGAAAGCCCCTTTGAAGACGCCGTATTCCGCATCTACTGCGGCGCCGATGTGGAACGGATCAAAACCTTCCGGGTGTACAGCCGCTGGGGAAGATCGGTGCTGGACCTCAACGATCTCGCCCCCAATGATCCCTCCCTCGGGTGGGACGGACGTATCGGCGGGCAGATCGCCCAACCGGCCGTCTTTCTCTATTTTGCCGAGATACAATTCAAAGACGGCGAAACGGAACAGTTTCAGGGGGATGTGACACTTATCAGATAGGTTTAACGGGTTTAACGGGTTGAGCGGGTTTAACGGGTTGAGCGGGTTTAACGGGTTTAACGGGTTTAACGGGTTTAACGGGTTTAACGGGTTTAACGGGTTT
>JAKLJF010001154.1 GCA_023151335.1 Thermoanaerobaculia bacterium
CGAAGGCTCGCCCAACCGCCTGTATCGCAATCTCGGCGATACGTTGTCGCGCCTCGAACCTGTGAACATTGGCCTGGATTCGCCCGATGATGAAAGCTACAGCCCGATCTGGGGTGATTATGACAACGACGGTGATATGGACCTTTATGTTTGCAATGGTGAAAAGAATCGTCTGTATGAAAACCAGGGCGAGGGTTCATTCCAGGATATTACCGAGGCTGCCGGCGTGGGAGGTCTTTTTCACACTGAGAATGCGGCATGGGGAGATTTTGACAATGATGGCTTTCTGGATCTCTATCTTGCCAATACCAACACGCAGCCGAATATCCTCTACCAAAACCTGGGTGCTGGCCGGTTCACAGAATTCACGCTCTCGCCCATTATCAACGATGCCGGTGAAGGTTTTGCTGCAGCCTGGGGCGATTACGACAACGACGGTGACCTTGACCTGTTTCTGGCACGTGCCGGGTATCGTGAGCATTTTCTCGAGGGGCGGGGTCAGGTCAATCGCCTGTTCGAGAATCAAGAAGGCACCTTTGTGGACATTGCCGCAGCCGCTGGCGTTGCTGATTCGCTCATCGCGACGGCGGCCATTTGGGGAGACTACGACAATGACGGTTTTCTTGATATTTTCGTAGCGGTCCGCGACGAACGCTCAAAGAGCAATCCTGCTTTCAGCTCAGCCAACAAACTGTATCGCAACTCCGGGGGCAACGGCAACAACTACCTGAAGATTCTGCTCCATGGCACGCTCAGCAATGCCAATGGCATCGGCGCGCACCTCGAGCTGCATACCGGCGGCCAAACGCAGATCCGCGAAATCAGTGGTGGGGAAGGACGTTCGCATGCCGGCGT